>CAMVTN010000007.1 GCA_947170415.1 uncultured Lachnospiraceae bacterium
GTTGAATATGTAGCAAAGTGAGTTTGACCCGAGGCCTTCTTTCATATTCATCCAGTGCCAGTTGCTGGTCTTGCCTGAGCTTATATAGGAAGCGATGACCGGTGCAAAGGGATCATCTGCAATGTAGCTGCAATCAGAAAAAGGACTTACAAATCCGGCTTTTTCTACCAATATCTTTTGACCGGAATTTTCAGAACACCATTGCAGAAAGGCTTTTGCGGCTTCACTGTTGCCCTCTTTGGGAACTGCCCACCATGAAGGCGGACTGGTAAGGATGGTGTCGATCCCGTCCTGAAAAGCAAATGGTGCCATTCCAACCTTAAATTTTCCGGCGGCTTCGTAATCTTCTAAATTACTGCCTGTTAATGTGGCACCGATCCAGGAGCCCTGAGTTACAAATGCATATTTGCCGCAGGCAAATCTTTTTATTTGTTCATCATATGTGCCTTCTGTGAGAAGTTCCGGATCAGAGTATTTCTGCAGCAGTCCTATAAAATCTGCGAATGCGGCCAAACGATCATCATCGAGTTGACCGCCGTTATTCAGCAGGTCTATGTAGGTGGTGTCAGATCTTTCAAGACCTGCATCCAGGTAATTTCCAAATATATGGTTTCCGGCAGACCAGCCAAGGTTCTCCGGTTCTGTTGCATAGCCTACTACGGCGATCAGTCCGAGGTCATGTTTCATGGAATCGATCTTTTTAAATGCCTCGCTGTAAGCCTCGGGACTCGTTAAGGCTGAGACATTGATTTCTGCTTTTTCTAAAATGTCAGCATTATAGGCGAGACCAATGGCTTCTGTTGCATAGGGAAAACCTATGGTGCCGTAGGTGGCATCGACATATTCAGCATCGGTACGACCAGCCCATTGTTCACTGCTCATATCTACGAGGAGACCATCCCAGTTTGAAAATGAAGCAGCTTCACAGGCTATGATGTCCGGCATTTGATCTGACAGATAAAGTCCCTTTACGGTAGCCTGAGCATCTACCCCTGATGGGATATTTATGATATTTACTGTCACACCGGTTTCTGACCGGTACGCAGATGCAAGCTCTGATATCTGATCAGAGACCTCGCTTTTGCTGTTTATGAGGGTAATTGATTGCTGTGACATGTCAGCATCTGACGAGTC
Organism: uncultured Lachnospiraceae bacterium; assembly: GCA_947170415.1. GTDB lineage: Bacteria > Bacillota > Clostridia > Lachnospirales > Lachnospiraceae > NK4A144. The sequence goes on from CAMVTN010000007.1 coordinate 1,135, forward strand.
AGATGCCGCATCATTATCGTTTGCTGATTTGTTTTTTCCACATCCTGACAAGACGCAGGAAAAAGTCACGGCGGATGCCAGTACTAACAATGCCAGTTTCCTTTTCATGATCACTATCCCCCTCTGTAAACAAAAGTTTTGTCAGACATCCAAAAGATCAAAAAAATGTATTGATCTGAAAAAAATTGACAGATATTCTTATAGGTTATTTCGGAATTACAGGGGTTTTTATTTAGAGTTTACCTGACTTTTTAAAAAATATGGCGATATTTTTGTACATTGATAGATGTGTTCTGAAAGGAATGGTGACATAAACTGTTGAAGTATAATCAGTTGACGGAATTATTTTATGTTGTGAGCTTATGTTGTTAGTTTATGTACACTGATGACAGGGTCAAAAGCAAAAAGTAAGACGACCGGTTACCCGGTCGTCTTAAAGAGAGAAGAAGTGAATTGATATTACAAAGATGCAAACTTGGCACATTTACGTTTACATCTAAATAATCGATAGCTTTATCTTTGCCGTATTTTCTCGTTTACACCCTTTCCATAGTTTTCGATAAGAGTGGTTGCGAGTTTTTCATCCTCCGTAAGTTCTCTTACAGGAGTCCATTTGTTATGGTTATCAAGTGTGTACCAAAATGCTTTTCCACGGTAGTCCATCTGCAGGCCGCCGGAACTGACTGATTCAGTAAGCGCATATTCCGGATTAACGACACGACCAAAATTGTAGACATTTTGCTCGAGAAAAGTCAGTGTCTGACCGTGGATCGTTATTTTATGATGATAGATCGTTGTATGTCCGCCTTCATCAATGACCTGTTCACTGGATACACGCCATCCTTCTATATTAGAAAGGAGAGACAGCATCTTACGGTCGTGTTTAGCTTTTTTCTGAGCTGCAGCCTTTTTTTCCTGCTTTTTGATCTCATCCTCAGCATCATAGCGTGCCTGATTCAGATTCAGATAGCGCTGCCGTTCATTTTCATCAAGTATCCATACATGATTATTTAGTTTTAAGAAAGTTCCGTCTTCCGGTCTGTCCGGGAGATCATCTGGTGTGAGATATAATAATGGAAGTGGTTTCCCCTCAGGAAACAGAGCATACTCCTGATAGAATTCGGATAGCTCGTATTGCTCCTCCTCATTACAATGTCTGGCCTGGGTCAGCACGATACCGTCCTCAAAGCCATCTGCAATCGCGTAAAAAATCGTCCCCATAGAACCCCTCCTACTATAGCGACATCGCCATTTCTGCAGTTTTAATTACATAAATTTTAACACAGTAATGTGCCGGATGTCATGTTTACAAGTGGGTACAATTTGGTGGACAGTACGTTATTTTTAAGAATGTCTTAAGAATCAATTCGTTGTCGTTGAGCGGGCTATGTGGTAGTATTGTACAGAAAATCGTACATTTGCCCGGGGGATTTATTGTGAAAAAGAGATTAGTGATATCGTTGCTGATGTGTTTTATGATTTTCGGCATTACAGGATGCGGAAGAGCAATGGGCATGTTAGAAGCCAAAGTAGATAAAAATGCAGCTGGAAAGCAGGAGTCAGCGACTGAAGAGATTACGGATATTTCGGAAGAAAGTACGGAGGTCGTGGATGAGGAGTCGTCAGAGACAGAAGAGAATGATACTGATAAAGCTGATCCGGATTCCATATGCATAATGGAAGCGCTTCCTGTGACGATCGAACTCGACAATGGGGCAGATGCGTATTGCATGGGTAAGATTCCGGTCTTTTCTGATGTAGAGAATGCAGATGTGTTTAATGAAGTGGTGAAAGAAAGGTATTCATCCATCGTCAGCCATTACAGTAAGGCTATAGAAGCCAGAGAAGCGCAGGGCGCAAAGATAATGAGCTATCAGGTAGACATGTCTATAGACGGTTTGAGCTATGTGGATGAGAATTATATATCTTTTCTCGTGGAAGCTACCGAATATCTGGATGATTCAAGACCTGTTTATGTATATGCGCCTTGTATCATCGACAGGAAGTCGGGAGAAAGGGTCCAGGCGCAGGATATAGTAAACAATTCCAAAACAGATATCAGGGCAAAGGTTTATGATGCTTTTTCAAAACTCGTAGAGAATCGTCCGTCAGACTATGATCAGAGTTTTCTTAAAGAATTAAAGAATGCTACTTTGTCTGAGATAGCGGCATATATTTCTGAGGACGGTCTGTCATTTATATATGGTAATTATTCTTCTGACAGCGGGATCAGCAGAGCGCCGATCGCTTTGATACCATTCGGAGAATTCGATTTTAAGGAGAAACTGACGGAGAATGTCGCATCTAAGAGTGTGATCTCCGATCCTGAGGAGTCTGGCGCGGCGAAGAGTGGAACAGAAGAAACACCTGATATTTTGAATTATGCGGATTCTATGAAGCTTTATCAGGATTATATAAATGCACATTCTGATATAGAAGAGAATAATGTTGATTATATATACCTGGATGACAATGATTCTCCCGAAATGGTTACATGGAGCGGCGTCGCGCATGCGGATGGAGTTTCTATATATACGATCAGGAAGGGCGAGGTGTATTATCTGGGAGATTATGGTCAGTATGGGACAATGCAGTATAAGGAGAGAGAAGGAACTGTCATCGATGATTACGATTCCGAATCCAGTTATATGGTCGATGTATACATGTTGAAGAACGGAGAGATGAGAAAGACCCATGAACTTTTCAAACCACTTGGTATTGATAAGGCAGAGGGGACAGTCGATGATGAAATGGTATCGGATGATGTCTTAAGTAAAACATCCCAACAGTGGCAAAAAGGAACGAAAATTGTGGGTGGGTTTGATTAATTTTCATCAAGGAAAATAAGGATAACACCTGCCGGACAGGGAATATGATCCAGTGCGTCTAAAAGAAAGATGATAACAGATAAAAGATAAAGAGATACGTATAAAAATGGTTATCGGAATAATTATAACGCGTGAGTGTTTTGCACAAAATCGGAGAAAAGAGTAAAAATAACAAATGTGATGAAATTGATAAATTCGGGATTTTGTGTGGGGATATGGATTTATATAGTGTGAACGATGGTACATAAATAGAAAATTGTTCATAACGTGCGAACTGATAAACTGTATAGAATAGCAGATTGAATAATTGAACTCAGAAACAAAAAATAACATATCCGAATGGTTAAAAAGATATATAAAATTGATCAAGACTTCTTTTTGGACCCCGTCCCCGTGGTCCAAAAATTTTAAAGGTCACAAAATCATCACATAATGGGATTATACTTGCATCCGTTTGAGAGTTTGCGGTTTTTGCATTTAGGTTAGAACAAAACCGCATGAAATTTATTTGAGGAGGAAGCCAGAACTATGCTGGAAGTGAAAAATCTTACGAAGCGGTATGGTTCAAATACGGCGGTAGATCACCTTACCTTTTCTATAGAAAAAGGACGTATTTACGGATTTCTCGGACCAAATGGTGCCGGTAAATCCACGACCATGAACATGATAACAGGGTATCTCGCGGCATCGGAGGGAACAGTCCTTATCGATGGCCACGATATCTTAAAGGAGCCTATCGAGGCAAAGAAACGGATAGGTTACCTTCCGGAGATTCCACCTGTTTATACAGATATGACTGTAAAGGAATATCTCCTTTTTGCAGCAGAATTAAAGAAGATCCCAAAGGCGGAGCGTGCATCTATGGTCGGTGAGATCATGGAACGCACAAAGACGCATGATGTGAGAGACCGTCTTATCCGCAATCTGTCAAAGGGTTATAAGCAGAGAGTTGGTATTGCAGAGGCTCTTATCGGATATCCGGACCTCATAATCCTTGATGAGCCTACAGTAGGTCTTGATCCGGCGCAGATAATCGAGATACGTGATCTCATTCGTTCTCTTGGCGAGAAGCATACAGTTATCCTGAGTTCGCATATTTTGCAGGAGATAAGTGCAGTCTGTGATCATATCATGGTCATCTCCCATGGACGCCTGGTAGCCAGCGATACACCGGAAAATCTGGCTCATTCCATGAGCGACACAGTGACCATGCATATGGAAGTACGTGCGTCTGAAAACGAAGTAAAGGAAGCGCTTAGCGGTATTAGTGGTCTCAAGGCTATCCGTTTTGATGAGTCAACAGAACGAGGTATCGTAAAGGCGGTTATAACAAGTGATGCTGCGACAGATATTCGTGAAACTGTATTCCGAAAGGCAGCAGAGAAGAGACTTCCGGTCCTTGATATGCATTCCGACAGGATGTCACTCGAGGATGTATACCTGAAACTCACAGGAGACACTGTGCCGGATGCAGAAGTGACTGCAACTGATGTGGATACAGGCAAAAAGGAAGATGATGACGTAAATACAACAAGTGTTACGGCAGATGGAAAGGAGGAAGAGTAAGTCATGCTCGCAATATTCAAAAAAGAATTAAAGACTTATTTTTATTCTGTGACAGGTGCCCTTTTTGTAGCCGTAAACCTTTTGGTCATCGGGCTTTACTTTATGGCAAGCTGCCTCATGAGTATGAATTCGTCTCTTGCAGGAGTAATGCAGAATGTACTCTTTATCCTACTTATCATGATCCCTATCCTGACAATGAGGATCCTTGCGGAAGAGAAAAGGCAGAAGACCGATCAGCTGCTTCTCACAGCACCTGTTTCTGTCGGAAAAATAGTTGCAGGAAAATTTCTGGCTATCCTGTCCATATTTGGTGTACCGGTGCTTGTGTCCTGCGTTTTTCCGCTGATCATGAGTTTCTTTGGAAAGGTTCAGTATGCTGAGAGCTATTCGGCGATACTCGGATATTTCCTTTTCGGTGCGGCCTGCATCGCTGTAGGTGTATTTATTTCCTCTATCACAGAGAGTCAGGTTATCGCAGCAGTACTGTCCTTCATTGCGCTGTTCCTCACATTCCTTATGTCCGGAATAGTAGGGATACTGACACAGAGCGGAGATAATGTTGCATCTGTATTAAAGATCTTTGATTTCTCATCTCGTCTCGATAATCTTATGAGCGGTGTCATAGACGTAAAAGAAGTCATCTATTTTGTAACTGTAGTTGTACTGATGCTTTTCCTTACCTGTCAGGCAATACAGAAGAGAAGATACTCTGTTTCAAAGAGTACGATCTCTCTTTCGGTATACAGCAATGTTACGGTAGTGATCGGTATAGCGATCGCTGTAGTGCTTAACCTCATGGTAGGACAGTTGCCGACCCGTTACGCAGAGTTCGATGTGACATCTGGAAAGATGTACACCCTTACAGAGGATTCAAAGAAATTCCTGTCATCCTTAAATACCGATATTCAGATACTTGTTGTCGGTACCAGAGAAATGATGGAAAACTACGACTACAAAGAAGTAGAGAAGACTCTGGATCAGTATGCCGAGCTTTCTGATCACGTAAAGGTTACTTATAAAGATCCGACACTGGATCCGACATTTTATCAGAAGTACACAGATGAAAATGTGTCGATCGGTTCACTTATAGTTGTAAACGGTGACAGATCAAAGGTCGTTTCACCATATGACCTGTATGAGACAAGCGTTGACTATCAGACATACTCCAGTACAAAGACAGGATATGATGGTGAGGGACAGATAACATCCGCTATTTCTTATGTAACAACAGATGATATACCAAAGCTTTATATAGTTACAGGTCACAATGAGGATTCGATCTCTAACTTTACTTCTCTGAATAATGCGATAAAAAAGCAGAATATAGAGACTGAAGAACTGAATCTCATGACAAGCGGCGGAGTACCTGAGGATGCAGATGCGGTTCTGATCCTTAGCCCTAAGTCTGATTATTCATCAGATGACGCGGAGCAGATGCTTAAATATCTGAAAGATGGCGGAAAAGCTATCATTACATCAGGTTATACTGAGACAGAGACTCCTAACTTTGATTCTATTCTTTCTTATTATGGACTGAATCATGTGAACGGAGTTGTGCTTGAGGGTGATCAGCAGCATATGTACCAGACACCTCTTTATCTGATACCGGATTCTGATTCATCTACACTTACAACTGCCGTTAAGAGCGCGAAGCTCCTGAATTTACTGCCGCAGTCTTCAGGTTTCACTGTTTCTGATAATGAGATCCGTGATACCGAGACGGTTGAGAAGGCACTTACGACAACAGACAGTTCTTATGCAAAGATGAATATTCAGTCTGATCAGGGTCAGGTGAGTGCAGAGAAGGATGCATCTGATGTAAATGGACCGTTTGTCGTTGCCGCATATGTGACAGAGTCTGCAGATGATGATGAGAAGGGCACAAAGATCGCTGCATTCGGTACGGATAATCTCTTTGCGGATCAGATCGATGCTCTGGTTGCAGGCGCAAATGTCCAGATGGTAACAAGTGCGCTGAATGATATGATCGATCAGGAAATCAATACTACTATACCTGCAAAGAGCTATGACACGGCTTCGCTTACTGTTCCGTATGGTACAGCACTGCTTTTGGGATTCTTCTTTGTGCTGGTGATCCCTGTAGTGATCCTTGCTTCCGGCATCGTTGTATGGTTCAGAAGGAGGAGAAAGTAAGATGACAAAGCAGCAGATACGTAATCTCGTGATCCTGCTCATAGCGTTGATCATATTGGTTGCCGGATACTTCGGAATGAAATCATTCCATGATGCGGATGAGGCCGCATCGGAAGCGAGCGAAGCGGCAGCTACTGAGTCCGAAAACATAGGTACACTCAGTGGGAATGGAATCTCTAAGCTGTCATGGATATATGATGGAAAAGATGTGAGTATCGAGAAGAAAGATAGTGTTTGGTATTACGGTTCGGTTAGTCTTAATTCTGCAACTATGAGTTCAAAGACTTCTGATCTGGAACTTCTCTCATCAACACGTACGCTTACCGGTGATGAGATAGATCTCGAGGCTTTTGGTCTGAATGATCCTGCAAATGTGATCATTGCTGTAGATTCTGACGGAAAGACGCAGAAGCTCACGATCGGAGCAAAGAATGATGTAACGGAGAATTATTACATGTATCTTGATGATGATACATCAAAGGTATATGTGATCACCTCTTCAGTACCAAATGATTTCAACGTGGATCCGGAAGCTCTTGTAAGCAAAAAAGATTCTGATGAGTGATAATTAGAAAAATGGCTGACGCCGTGAAAATTGATCCGGCGTCAGCCATTTTTAGTATTAGAATCATGATTTACGATCTTGACAGCTTTTTCTCTACATTTTTTATCACGTGCAGGAATGCAAATGCAGAAAAGATCGCTGCTGCAAACCATGCGGCAGGATCGCAGGAAACTGCCAGGATATAACTCTTAACCTGCATAGCGAGGAATGCAACAGCGCATCTGGCAACAAATTCCACGATGCCGCAGCAGAGGACCAGAAGTGCAGAACCACATCCTTCCATTGCGCTTCGGAATATAAAAATGAAGCTCAGCGGGATGTAGAATATCATGCTGACAGTAGCATAGGTCCGGGCCCATGGCAGAAGTTCCGCGATGCCTGTGTCTCCTGAGAAAAACAGTGCGACCATATTTGGAAGCAGCAGGTAGAAAAGCAGAGCAGCGAGCAGGGAATATATGATCTCTACCTGTACAGCGCGTTTAACACCTGTTTTAAGTCGTGATACGTCTCCGCTTCCGTAGTTTTGTCCGCAATAGGTAGCCATTGTCTGTCCCATTGAGAGCATGCCCTGAGTAAGCAGATTCTGAACTTTCGCGGCGGCAGTGAAAGCCGCGACAGCAGTCGAACCAAAGAGATTTATGGCTGTCTGCATGATCATTGTTCCTGAGGCTGTTATTGCAAACTGAAGAGCCATTGGGACGCCCATCTTCATCTGTTTTGCAGCAATATGCAGATCTATACGCCATTCGGATGGTTTTGGGATCAGCATTTTAACTCTTGCGAAAATATATATAACACAGAGAATAGCGGAAATTCCCTGTGAAAGAACGGTTGCCAGTGCGGCACCTGCGACACCCATATGGAAATTTATGATGAGGATAAGATCAAGAATGATATTGAGTATCGCTGAAAAAACCAGGAAAAACAGGGGCGCCTGGCTATTTCCGACAGCACGCAGATATCCGGAAAATAGATTATAAAAAATGCACGACGACAGGCCGAGACATATAACGGAGAGATAGCTTTTGGCATCGGCTATTATATCTGCAGGCGTATTCATAAGCACCAAAAGATCATTTACCATCAGTGTGGAACCGATAGTAAGAAGTATAGCTATAATGAGCGTGAGTATTGTTCCGGTTCCGATAGTTTTGCGGACACCCTTTTGATCGCCGGCGCCGTAATATTGGCTGGTGGGTATGGAAAAGCCGGAAGTCATTCCTACGGCAAATCCCATAAGCAAGAACATAACTGTTCCGGTAGAGCCTACTGCAGCCAGTGCGCCCTCGCCAACAAAGCGTCCTACTATGACAGTATCTGCCATATTGTAGAACTGCTGAAACATATTTCCGATAAAGAGCGGAATAGTAAATTTTAGAATGGCCGAAAGAATCGGTCCCTTTGTCATGTCCTGCTGCATATTATCATCTCCTAAATGAATGGTTTTTACATTATAGTAAATTAATTTAGGCTATTCAATAATAATGAAATTAAAAAATTCTAAAAATAATAAGAAACTCTTTAACTTATATGAATTGCAAGGAATTCAAAAGTGGAATAAAATTATTATAACTATGTCTTTGAACCGGAGATGACAGCTCAAAGACAATTTAACGAGGAAACTGATGCATTTGATATATCACCTGAAAAGAATACGGAAGTTTTTCAGCCAGGACAGAATAGCACTTGGACCACAGAAACATTTAGGTCCGACTGCGTCCTGGCTTAATAAGCGTGCAGCGGAAAAGAGATCCAAGAAGGTTGAGGGAGTTCCCGGGCTCACAGGACCGGGCATCATAGATATGATGGAATTTCCGCCGTTTAGTATTGGCAGGTTGTTTTGTGAGATACAGCATCTTTTCAGCAAAAATTATGTAGTTCCGGGACCTCAGAAACAAAGGCATCAGAACTGGTTAGCTTGGAAGATCACTGTTTTTAACAGAAAGAGAAGATCAAGATTTGCCGAGATCAGGCGATATGCGCGCAGGTATTATCCGGAGAACGGGCCGGGATTTATCGATATGTTATCGTTCCCGCCGCTGGATATTCCGTACCTGATACATCGTTTCCTTAAGTTTTTCAGTAAAGACAGAGTATATCTGGGTCCGCAGAAGCACCTTGGCTTCTTTGGTGAAAACTATCATTACAATAGAGGACTTAGAAAAGTAAAAAAAGAGGCCGCAAGGACACCGTGGAAACGCCATACACGGTGGATGAACCCGATACCTTTTAAGAGAGTGTCTGCATTTTCATTAAAAGTCGCAGCAATGCGGGTGAAGGTGATCTCAGCATGTCTTGTGATGCTTCTTGGTCTGATTTTTAACTATACTTCACCGATCTTTGACTATGCTGTTCAGTCGGCCTATGATAATCAGCTTGCTTACCAGAAATATCTGGAAGATGAGGAAGCCCGAAAGAAGGCAGAGCAGGAACGTCTTGATATGCTTACGGCAGCGGGCTTCCGAAAAGAAATGGAAGGCGCGGGAGATGCGTCTCTCGGAGATATTTATGATAAATCCGACCATCTGTCGAGGGATGAACTGGAATTGGAATCCTACAATGTTTCGGATAATGCTGTTACAACAAATGAACCGTTAAATACTGACGATATCAGGACGGTTCTGCAGCTGACCTGGAAATATAATGATGGTCTCTCGGAACGAGAATACCGTATCGTAAAGTCAGCGCTCCTTACTGTAGGACGTATCCCGTATATCCTTGGTGGTGCCCAGCCTTTAAGACCTGACTATTCAGAACTGGGTGAAGATGATTTCCCGATAGTCTCTGATGAAGATATTGTCGCGGCCTGTGATGAGATTTCAGGTATGGACTGCTCACACTGGGTTGATTATATATACCTTCTGGCACTTAATAACAGTCTGGGGTACTGCAATACAGACAGCATGATCTTTTCACAGGGTGGAGGATTCCTGAAGCTTATAGCAGTAGAAGATGAGGAAAATGACATCGTAAAGGGGCTGGATAATGTCCGTGCGGGTGACATCATGGTTTATGGTCATGATGGCAGCCATAGTTATGGACATGCGGGTATCTTTTTAGGATATGTAGAGACTGATGACGGTACAGAGCAGATGTATGTCCATGAGTCGAGTGCGGCAGGAAATGTTTCTCTTCACGTAGGTGAGGAATTTGGTAATAACGGAACTTCACCGGTATTTTATTTCCGTTATGTCAAGTCAGACGGCGATGAAATTGACTATGACTATGACATTTTGAGAGAAATCCAGGCAAGCGCCGGAAAAGGTTCGCCGGATGATTCTGATGATGAAGAGTCTACGGAAGATACTGATGAAGATGATGACGATTCCGATGACGACGATTCTGATGATGATTCAGACGATGATGATGACGATGATTCCGATGACGATAAGGATGATTCGGACGATGATGATGACGATTCCGACGATGATGATTCGGACGATGACGATGACGACGATGATGATGACGAGGAGGATGAGCAGCAGGAAAAAGACGAGGAAGCAGAGGATTATGAACCGTCAAATCCGGAAAGCTCTGATACAGATCCGGAAGAAAGTCTGGATGCTCCTCCTACAGTTCAGCTGGATTCTTGATTCCGCGTTTTCGATGTGCTATATTTTATAAGTTTGAAAGGAGCTAAAGATTCATGTCTAAGGTTAGAACCAGATTTGCACCGAGCCCTACGGGACGTATGCATGTTGGAAATTTAAGAACAGCGCTTTATGCCTATCTCATTACCCGTCACGCAGGCGGAGATTTTATCTTTCGTATAGAAGATACTGACCAGAAGCGTGAGGTAGAAGGCGCAGTAGATATTATTTATAAAACACTTGCAGATACAGGTATTGAATACGACGAAGGACCTGACAAGGATAAGGGTGTAGGTCCGTATGTGCAGTCTGAGCGTGTAAAGTGTGGAATTTACATGGAGTATGCAAAGAAGCTTGTTGAAAAGGGTGAAGCTTATTACTGCTTCTGTACACCGGAGCGTCTGGCATCTCTCAAGCAGACTGTTGATGAGAGCGGAAAGACTATATCTGTTTACGATAAGCATTGTGCTAATCTTTCTAAGGAAGAGGTAGAGGCAAATCTCAAGGCAGGTATGCCGTTTGTTATCCGTCAGAACAATCCTACTGAGGGTACGACTACTTTCCATGATGATATTTACGGTGATATCACAGTTAGCAATGCAGAGCTTGATGATATGATCCTCATCAAGTCTGACGGATTCCCGACATACAACTTTGCAAATGTAGTAGATGACCATCTCATGGGAATCACTCATGTAGTTCGCGGAAATGAGTATCTTTCATCTTCTCCTAAGTACAATCGTCTCTATGAGGCATTTGGCTGGGAGGTTCCGGAGTACATCCATTGCCCGCTTATTACTGATGAGACACATAAGAAGCTCAGTAAGAGAAGCGGGCACAGCTCTTTCGAGGATCTCATCGAGCAGGGATTCCTTGCAGAGGCTGTTGTAAACTTCGTAGCACTTCTTGGATGGTCACCTGAGGACAATCAGGAGATCATGTCCATGGAAGAGCTTATCGCAAAGTTTGATTATCACCACATGAGCAAGAGCCCGGCTGTTTTTGATTACAATAAGCTTAAGTGGATGAACGGCGAATACATAAAGAAGATGGATTTCGACAGCTTCTATGAGAAGGCACTCCCTTACATCAAGGAAGTTGTAAAGAGAGATTGTGACCTGAAGAAGATCGCTTCACTCGTTCAGTCCAGAATCGAGATCTTCCCGGATATCGCAGACCTCATCGATTTCTTTGAGGAAGTTCCGGAATATGATATCGCTATGTACACTCATAAGAAAATGAAGACTAATGCCGAGACTTCACTTTCTGTACTTAAGGAAATCCTTCCGAGACTGGAAGAAACAGATGATTACAGTAATGATGGTCTGTATTCTCTGCTTAAGGCATTTACTGAAGAGAAGGGTTATAAGAACGGATATGTCCTCTGGCCGATCCGTACCGCTGTATCCGGTAAGCAGATGACACCGGGCGGCGCTACTGAGATCATGGAGATCCTTGGCAAGGAAGAATCTCTTAACAGGATCAGAAAGGCTATCGAAAAGTTATCATAACTTTAGATCTGTCAGATGAACAGCTGCAGGCAGTGATCCATATATATGGTCCCGCGATGGTAGTCGCGGGACCGGGGGCCGGAAAGACCCGTGTATTGGTGAATCGCCTGCAGTTTCTTGTTTCAGAGGCACATATTGATCCTTCTTCTATTTTAACCATCACATTTACCCGTGCAGCCGGCGAAGAGATGAAAAGCCGTGCGCAGGAACTTCTTGGAGATGCTGCGGCATCTGTCACCTTCGGAACATTTCATTCCGTATTTTTTAATATTCTTCGAAACACCTATCGTTTCACTTCAGAAAATATAATAAATCCAGAAATACAATTTAATATCCTGAGCGAGATCTTAATGCAGAAAGAAGTAGAAATACTTGACTTTCGCCGTTCTGCGGTTACTTTGCTGTCTGAGATCAGTCGTGTGAAATGCGGCAAAGCGCCGGAGGAAGTGTCATCCGCAGTTTTGCCGGAGAAGCTTTTTCCTGAGGTTTGCAGGCTTTACAGGCAGAGAATGAATGATCTGCGTCTTATTGACTTTGATGATATGGTCCTGAGAGTCGTACAGCTTTTTAGTGAGCGCCCGGAAGTTTTACGCCGCTGGCAGGAAAAGTTTAGATTTATCCTCGTAGACGAATGTCAGGATATGGATCCTGCACAATATAAGGGAATCCGTATGTTGGCGGGGAATAATGCAAATCTTTTTATGGTCGGTGATGATGACCAGTCGATATATTCTTTTCGGGGAGCTGATCCGTCTGTCATGCAGGACTTTATCAGGGACTATCCCGGAGCGGCAGTGATTCATCTCAGTACAAATTACCGGTCACATGCGGAGATAGTTGAGGCTGCTTCAAAGGTAATAGCAGAAAATGAAAACCGTCTGGAAAAAGAGATACGGGCTAATAAAAAGAAACAGGATGATGACAGGCCTGATGGGTCAGGCAGGATCGATATCAGGGGATTTAAGAGCAGAGAGGAGGAGATAAATGCTCTGAGAGACGAATTAAAAAATCATAAAGGTCAGCTTAATGAAAGAGCTATTCTTGTCAGGACCAATAGTCTTGTATCGTTTATCGCAGAAAAACTGACTTCATTTGATATCCCTTGCCGTTCGGGAGAAAAGATCACAAATCCTTATGATCACTTTATCGCTCAGGATATATTTGCATATCTTCAGCAGGCGGGGGGAGATATGAGCCGGAGGACATTTTACAGGGTGATGAACAGACCTTACAGGTGTATCAGCAGGAATGCGGTGAGAGGTGCTGAGTTTAATTTTAATGAATTGGAAGAGTACCATAAATACGATGTGAAAACGCTTTCTCAAATATCGAAATACAGACGGGATCTGGCTGCTTTATCCAAAATGAGACCTTATGCAGCGGTACATTTTATACTTAATGGAATGGGATATCTTAGTTTTTTAAGAGATTATGCAGCGAAGAAACGGCTGGAGTATCGGGAACTGAAGGTCATGGCAGAGGAAATGAAGGAAAGAGCACGTGGATTCAGATCCTTTGCTGCATGGGAGGAGTCAGCGGAGCAGTACAGATATGAGATACAGAAGATACAGCAGAGAGGGGCCGGAAACAGTGATCAGGATGCGGTGACTATAATGACGGTTCACAGATCAAAAGGACTTGAATTTAAGGAGGTATTTCTGACGGATGTAAACGAAGGCATCCTTCCGTCGGACAAGTCAGTTTTAAAAAGCGACATAGAGGAAGAACGCCGTCTTTTCTATGTAGGCATGACGCGAGCGGAAGAGAGGCTGCATATATGGTATATAAAAGATGATCACGGAAAAGCTATGACGAAATCGAGATTTTTAAGAGTGATATGTAATGAGAAAGATGAAAAGCAATAATACTCGCGCAAAAAGTTGTTCTGTGTTACAATTATTCAGAATATCGTTTGTTGTAAAAATTCTGCATTGTAGTAATTAACGATGCAGAGAAAGATGAAAAATGGCAGATAACAGTACAGAAGTAATTCAGATAGAAGTTCAGCCCGGAGCACCGATGCCCCTTGGTATGCAGGTCGTTGGTGACAGGGTGCATATTGCGGCATGCGGAAGAACGGGGGAAGGGCTTTCTCTCGTTCTTTTTGACCGTAAAAGCGGAGCTTCGAGAGAAATACCGTTTCCTAAAAAGGGAATCGTGGGAAGAGTATATGCGATGGAGATCTCCGGTCCGGGATTATTGGAGCCGGGGAGATTCTCATGCCTCTTAAAGAGCGGAAAAAGAGAATTTGTCGATCCCTTTGCTTTACGGACTATCGGAGACGAGAGGTGGGGACATTTCCATCCGAAAGCTCTGATACCGGTGGAAGAAACCGGAACGGAAGCATCTGAGGCATGGAAAAATGACAGACCTATAGAGAGACCCTGGAATGAAATGATGCTCTATTATATGCATGTCCGTGGTTTTACGATGCATAAGAGCAGTAAAGTTGCTCATCCGGGCACTTTTGAAGGTGCTGTTGAAAAGCTGCCTTATATAAAGGAACTTGGTATAAATACAGCAGAGTTTATGCCTGTTTATGACTTTAATGAAGTTATGCCGGAGAAAAAAGCGCGGACTACTACAGAAGCCGAAGAAGCCGGTAAAAAAGGTCATATGGGCCGCAGGATAAATTACTGGGGCTTTACCAGAGGAAATTATTTTACACCTAAAAATAGTTATTCTGCGAATGGAAACGGACCGGAATCCTTCAAAAAGCTCGTGCTTGCATATCATGAGGCAGGCATAGAGGTTCTTGCGGATTTCTATTTTGAACCGGATATGTCAAAGGAATTTATCCTGCAGGTGCTTAGATTCTGGAGAATACGTTATCATGTGGATGGATTCAGGATTCTGGGTGTTGCTGTTCCGGCAGAGGAGATCCTTACGGACCCGTATCTTTCTACAGTAAAGATAATACTTGAGCATGTTCCGCAGGAGATTGAACGTATAGCATCTTCCTGTGCGGCATTTACCGCAGGAGGCGGAGACAGGCACACGTATTTAAGACAGGATAAGGTTCCGAATCTTGCAGTCTTAAATGATCCGTTTTTATACGACATCCGTCGCTATTTAAAGAGTGATTCAGATATGCTGAGAGCTTTTCAGGCTCATATAGCGGAGCATCCACAGAGATATGCCGTAGTTAATTTCTTGTCGAGTTATGCGGGATTCACCTTAAATGACATGGTAAGTTACGACGGAAAACATAACGAAGCCAACGGTGAAAACAATACGGACGGAACCGATTACAACTATTCATGGAATTGCGGAGCAGAAGGCGCTACGCGAAGGAAACCGGTTTTGCGCCTGCGTCACAGACAGATACGCAATGCGCTCGTAATGCTGTTTTTATCACAGGGAATACCGGAGATCACAGCCGGAGATGAGTTCCTGCACACGAGACACGGAAATAATAATCCATACTGCCAGGATAATTCCGTGAACTGGCTTAACTGGGATCATCTTTCAAAAAATAGTGAAGTATATGAGTTCGTGAAGTTCCTCATAGCTTTCAGAAAGGCGCATCCTGTATTTAGGAGTGCAGAGGCAAAGAAGCATACCGACTTTAGAAATTATGGATGGCCGGATATTTCATTCCACGGAGAACAGGCATGGGCTCCGCGTTATGAGGACTATTTCAGACATATCGGTGTTTTATATGCAGGCTCTTATGAGATCCTGCCGGATGGAAAACCCGACAGAGACTTTTATCTGGCATTTAACATGTACTGGCAGAGCAAACAGCTTGCGGTGCCGAAGGCTCCGGTGGGTAAAAAGTGGACGGAAGTGCTTGCGACAGGAGAGATGGAGAAATCCTCCAAAAAAGATCCTGATGACGGAAGTCTAATAACCATCCCTCCGAGAAGTGTGCGGATCCTTATGACTGAGGATGATAAGCCGGTGAAAAACAAAACTAAAAAGAAAAAGAGAAGTGGAAAATGAGCGTTTTTTCGTTGAAATTATTAGCCTGCGTGGCTATGCTCATTGATCATATCGGCTCACAGCTCTATCCCAAAATAAGGGAGCTTAGATATATAGGCAGACTGGCATTTCCGATATATGCTTTTTTACTCGTTGAGGGTTTTTGCCATACACGAAATGTAAAGAAGTATCTGGGACGATTATTTCTATTTGCTTTGGTGTCGGAGGTTCCGTTTGATCTATACTTTCATGGCAAATTTTTCGATCCGCTGCATCAGAATGTCTTCTTTACGCTGTTTCTCGGACTCATGGCACTTCAGGTGATGAAGCTCAGCAACAGCTTATATCTAAAAGCTGCGGCAATTGCGGCTTTTGGCGGAATCGCGCAGATGATCCATTCTGACTATCGGTATATTGGAGTTCTGATGGTCTGTTGTTTTTATTGGTTTAGGGATCTGGAATTCAGCAAATGCAATTCGATCATTATCCTAAATTGCAGGTTGTTTTCGTCATATATCCAGTCGTTTGGCAGCCTTGCACTTTTGCCGATTTCTCTTTACAATGGACAGAAGGGCCCGGGATTTAAGTATTTCTTTTATGCTTTCTACCCCGGACATCTTCTTATCCTGTACTGGATAAAGATGAGGTATTTCCAATGACAGAAATGATCATAAATGCACTTCGTATTGTGATGGATTCTCATCCTGTCAGCCATTTTATTACTATTACGGAACACAAGATCCTCGTTATGAGAAATTGTTTTCGTGTAGGTTTATATTGGCAGGGACTTATGCACGACTTATCTAAGTATTCTCCGAGAGAATTTTTAGTTGGAGCAAGATATTATCAGGGAAACCGCAGCCCCAATAATGCAGAAAGAGAGGCTGTGGGTTATTCGTCTGCATGGCTTCACCACAAGGGTCGAAATCTGCACCATTACGAGTACTGGATCGATTACAATTCCAGAACGACAAACGAAAAGGATATACTTATCGCAGTAAAAATGCCTCTGAGATATGTGGTCGAGATGATGATGGATCGCATCGCAGCATCTAAGATTTATAATAAAGGGCATTATACAGACGATCTTCCGTTAAAGTATTTCGAGTACAATATGTACAGGATACCGATGCACAGAGAGACGCGTCTGCTACTTTATGGGCTTCTTCGTATGCTGGCTGTATACGGTGAAGAAAAGACATTTCATTATGTGAAAACAAGGCTGTTGAAGCAAAGGGATTATCATTTTTGACGGAAACAGCAAAAATATAGAGTAGTAAAGGGAAGCCGGAGAAGGGCTTCGGATTTTGGAGGTTTATTAAAATGGGTAACAGTAAAATCATTTTGACAGGTGATCGTCCCACAGGACGTTTGCATGTAGGACATTACGTTGGTTCTCTTCGCAGAAGAGTAGAACTGCAGGAGTCCGGGGAGTACGATAAGATATTTGTAATGATCGCCGATGCACAGGCTCTTACAGATAATGCTGATAATCCTGAGAAGGTTCGTCAGAATATCGTAGAAGTAGCACTTGATTATCTTTCAGTAGGCATCGATCCTGCTAAGACTTCTATTCTCATACAGTCACAGATCCCGGAGCTTACAGAGCTCACATTCTATTATATGAATCTCGTTACAGTTGCACGTCTGCAGCGTAATCCTACCGTTAAGAATGAGCTTCATATGCGTGATTTCCAGAATAGT
This sequence comes from uncultured Lachnospiraceae bacterium, assembly GCA_947170415.1. Taxonomy (GTDB): domain Bacteria; phylum Bacillota; class Clostridia; order Lachnospirales; family Lachnospiraceae; genus NK4A144. The sequence goes on from CAMVTN010000007.1 coordinate 18,977, forward strand.
ATCCCGGTTGGTTTCATGTGCTATCCGATCAGTCAGGCTGCAGATATTACTGCGTTTAAGGCTACTACTGTTCCGGTAGGTGAGGATCAGGAGCCGATGATCGAGCAGACTCGTGAGATCGTTCGTAAGTTCAATTCTGTTTACGGACCTGTTCTCGTAGAACCCGATATAATGCTTCCTACAGATAAGGCTTGTCTCCGTCTTCCGGGTATTGACGGAAAGGAAAAGATGAGTAAGTCTCTCGGAAACTGCATTTATCTTTCAGAGGATCCTGCTGAGCTTGAGAAGAAAGTTAAGAGCATGTTTACCGATCCTACACATCTCAAGGTATCAGATCCGGGTAAACTTGAGGGCAACACAGTATTTACTTATCTGGATGCATTCTGCAAGGATGAGTATTTTGCAGAGTTCTGCCCTGACTATCAGAATCTGCAGGAGATGAAGGATCACTATACAAGAGGTGGTCTTGGCGATATGAAGGTTAAGAAGTTCCTGAACAATGTAATGCAGGCAACTCTTGAGCCTATCCGTGCACGTCGCCACGAGTTTGAGAAGGACATCCCGTATGTTTACGAAGTACTGAAGAAGGGTACTGAGGAGGCACGCGAGGTAGCTGCAAAGACTCTTGATGATGTAAAGGCTGCTATGAAGATAAACTACTTTGATGACAATGCTCTTATCCAGGAGCAGATCGAGAAGTACAAAAATGCATGAGCTTCCGATAGTAGAAAATCTTATCCGTACACTTGATAAGGAAACAGAAAAGAATCATTATGAAAAGATCCTTGGTATCGATCTTGTGATAGGTGAGCTGTCAGGTGTGGTGGATGAATGTGTCACGATGTATTTTGAAATGCTTTCTGAGGGACATAGCTGTGAAAATGCAGTGCTTAACTATGAGCATACTTCAGCACAGCTTAAATGCTCGAAATGCGGGCATATATTTTCACATGGAAGAATGTTTGCATGTCCGGAGTGCGGAGGCGAATCAAGGCTAATAAAGGGCACAGGAAGTGAATTTATAATAAAGTCTGTACGTGCAGAATAAAAAGATCCTGATCATGGTGAGATGTCACTGTGGTCAGGACATTTTAGTTTAAAAATAATTCAAATTGATTTAGATAAAAACTTGATTTTGTATACAATATACTGTATTATATTTTCTGTTGCGTGCTTTGGTTGGTAAGCACCTGATGATCGAAAAATCAAATAAGGTATGTTAAAGAAATTATATAATCTTGGAGGAGTAAGAATGAGTATCAGTAATGAGAGCATTGAAACATATATACAGTCCTATCGTGAAGATCCTGCGATCCTTTATCGTGTATGCAGCTGGATCGTGAACAGCCCTGAAGTTCTTATCAAAACCTATGGTGCAGAAAGTGCTGAGTGCCGTAGGAGAGCAGTAGAAATCGTTTTAAAAGACGAGGGACGTGAAGAACTCAGAAAGTATTATGAGGAAGTTATGGGTTCTGCCGGTGAGGAAGAATTTGATATCGAAAAGGTTAAGAAACTCGAAGCGATCGCCTGAGTATTGGAATGTGAAGAGAGCATTGCTGTGACTGATGTCATGGTGATGCTCTTTTTGTACATTTTTAATAAAAGTTTGAGAAAAAGCGGCGAGGAATTGGTATATAATATTATCAGAGTAAAAAGTAAGGGGCAAAAGTATTTTTGACGCTTACATCATATTTATAGAGGAGGCCATATGATGGATTCAGTAAAGACGGTTGAAGAGATCATGAATGTTTTGAATATGCAGGAGGAAATTTTACAGTTTACGCATTTTACAAATGAGGATGCACTGGAACTTGGAAATTTCATTCTACAGGAAGCACATAAAAAGGATATTCATGTTGTCATTTCGATCCGTCGCAGCAATGGGGCTATAGTTTATCAGGCAATGATGGATGGAACCGTTCCTGACAATCTGTACTGGGTTGAAAGAAAATATAATACAGTGATCCGTGAAGAAGTTAGTTCGCTTTCCTGGTTTATGCGTCTTAAGAAAACAGAGAAGACCATGGCTGACAAGTTTATGGATGAGAATGTATATGCCTGTGCAGGAGGAGCATTCCCCATAAGGCTTGAAGAGGGAGGTGTGATCGGTGCCATAATAGTTTCAGGTATGAATCACGTACAGGATCATGACTTTTTGGTAAGATGCCTCAGTCAGTATCTCCATACAGATGAAATCCCGAGAATAAAAAAATCTGACGTGAACTAAATAAAAAACGTAGGATCGAGACATACATAAATGTCTGAATCCTACGTTTTCTTATGCCTCCGCTTAATATGCTTTGACTTCTCTCCAAAGAGAATTTAAGTGTCTGTCTTCTGCTTCTCCAAGGAATGAATAGGTCTCAAGACCGCTCATCTTTGTCAGATCCGGAAAAGCAATATTGGAATTTTTAATGTCTTCATCCGGTATCAGTTCCCGTGCTGCCGTATTGGGCGTGGAGTAAGTTATATAATCGAAGTTTCTGTAAGCGATATCAGGTCTCGACAGGAAATCAAGGAATTTCTCTGCATTTTCCACGTGAGTCGCGTTCTTGGGCATTACCCAGCAGTCGAGCCATATGTTGCTTCCTTCTTTTGGAACCACATAATCCAGATCGGGGTTTTCGCGCTTGGTAAAGATCGCCTCACCGGAGTAAATAACGCCGAGAGCAGCTTCGTTACCGATCATTTTGTCTCGAACCTGATCTACTACATAAGCCTGCACCAGAGGCTTCTGCTTCTCGAGGAGTTCAGTTGCTTCACGAAGCTCTTTTTCATCGGTGGTATTTGCAGAATATCCGAGTAGTTTCAGAGCAACCATCATGGCATCACGTACAGAATCCTGCATAAGGATCTGGTCTTTATATTTTTCGTCCCAAAGGATCGACCATGAATCTACAGGTTCGTCGACCATTGTCTTATTGTAAAGGATTCCGACAGTTCCCCAGCAGTAAGGTACTGCATAAGTATTGTCAGGATCAAAAGAACGGGCAGTTTCCCAATATGATTCACCGATATTTTTGAGATTCGGTATATTATCGATGTTTATCGGCTTCAAAAGGTCGTTCTTTCGCATTTTCTCGATCATGTAATCGGAAGGGCAGATAAGGTCGTAACGAGCCGCTCCGCTTTCTACCTTCGGGTACATGATCTCGAGTGTTTCAAACTCATCATAAACAACGTTGATGCCGGTCTCATCTTCAAATTCGTCTAAAAGATCGGGATCGATATACTCACCTGCATTGTAGATGAATAGTGAGTTGGGATCGTTATAGTCTGCAGCTGCAGATGAACCGCAGCCGGAAAGCAGGCCTGTTGCGCATATGATGGTTACCAGTACAGCGGCTATTCCGGGTACTGAGCGGAATTTTTTACGCCCATTATCGTTTTTTCGTCTGGTCCACGGATGGTAATTTACAAGCCAGAGAAGAAGCAGCACTGCCACAAACATAAGCGTTGAAAGTGCATAGATCTCAGGTTTGATACCTTTCTTTACTTCTGAGTAGATCTTAGTAGAGAGTGTATCGAATCCGGCACCCTTGGTGAAGTGGGTGATGATAAAGTCATCGAGTGACATCGTAAAGCTCATCAAAAATCCGGACAGGATCGCAGGCATCAGATCCGGAAGTGTTATGCGGAAAAATGCATATAACGGAGATGCACCCAGATCCAGAGCCGCCTCGTAGGTGTTTCTGTTTAGCTGCCTGAAACGAGGCATGACTGACAATATCACGTAAGGAATGTTAAAGGTGATATGCGCCAGCAGTACAGTACGAAAACCCATGGTCATTCGTGCTGCGATGAACAGAAGCATGAGGCTTACACCGGTCACGATATCGGCATTCAGCATAGGGATATTCGTGATCGCCAGGATAAGCCGACGGAATTTTCTTCGCATGGTCTGCATTCCGATACAGGCCGCAGTGCCCAGCACGGTTGCAATAAGGGCAGACAAGAAGGCTAGGATAAGCGTTGTCTTAAATGCCGATATTATCCCACCGTCTTCTACAAGAGATATATACCAGTCAAGGGTAAAACCACCCCATCTGGAGCGGGATTTACTTGCGTTGAAGGACAATACCATGAGCGTAAGGATAGGAGCGTAAAGGAAGATCAGCATTACGATCAGATAAAACATTTTAATGCCGCGATGCTTTTTCATTACTTTTTCCTCCTTTCCTTTTTGGTACCTGTTGACGGAGCCGCGTCGTATTTTTCTTCGATTATCATACTGATAACGATGAAGATCATGAGGACGATCGAAAGGCCGCTTCCTGCGTGCCAGTCGCTGTCCTGCGTAAACATCTGCTCGATGATGTTGCCGATGAGCAGTATTTTTCCGCCTCCGAGGATATCTGAGATAACGAAAGTCGTGAGCGACGGTACAAATACCATTGTGATGCCGGAGATAACTCCGGGCAGGCTCATGGGCCATATTACGCTAAAGAGAGTTTTTATACCATTTGCCCCCAGGTCTCTGGCAGCGTTTATAACGTCTCTGTCGATCCTTGAAATAGCATTGTAGATCGGAAGTACCATAAACGGCAGGAAATCGTATACCATTCCGAGTACGATCGCAGGCGGCTTGTTAATGATGTACAGGGACGGCAGGTGGAGAGCGGAGAGAAAACCGTTTATCACACCATGACGTTCCAACAGATTTTGCCATGCTATCGTTCGGAGCAGAGAGTTCATCCACATTGGCAGGATAAATACCAAAACCGTGATGGATGACCGTCCCTTTCCAAATTCGGCAAGTATCATTGCCAGAGGATAGGCGAGCAGCAGGCAGACCGCGGTCGAGATCAGAGAGAAAACAAGAGAGAGTCCCAGTGATTTCAAGTTTACAAACCACGTAATGTCTGCAACATACTGCAGCGTAAACTGCCCGTTTTCACCTGTGAATGCTTCGAATAACACGATAAAAAGCGGAATAATGATAAAACCGATACTCCATATGAGATATGGACCGGAGAGCAGACTGGATTTCTTATTCATCGACTGCCACAGCTTTCTCATCCTCCGACTCAGGCTTATGCATGATCTGGATGTCAAAAGGATCCACGTGTATTCCGACGTGAGTGTCTACAGGGAAACAATCTGTTGAATGAACGATCCATTCAAAGCCGTTGCTCATTACGCACATTTCATAATGAACTCCCTTGAAGATCACATCAGTTACAACACCTTCGATAGTACCCTCTTCAGGCTTTACGAGATCTATATCCTCGGGGCGGATGACTACATCGACCGGACGGTTTTCTCCGAAACCGGTATCTACGCAGTCGAAACGTGCTCCGAGGATCTCTACAAGCTTGTCGCGTATCATGATACCGGAAACGATAAAGTCAGCAACAAATGCGTTCTGAGGTTCGTTATAGATGTCAGTAGGAGTACCTATCTGCTGTATATAACCCTGATTCATGACAACAATTGTATCGGACATGGTCAGAGCTTCTTCCTGATCATGGGTTACATAGACAAAAGTAATACCAAGCTCATTTTTTAATCGGATAAGCTCATATTGCATGTCCTGTCTGAGCTTAAGGTCAAGAGCACCGAGAGGTTCATCAAGGAGCAGAACCTTTGGCTCGTTAACGATAGCACGTGCTATTGCAATACGCTGCTGCTGACCGCCGGACAGCGAATCAGGCATTCTGTTTTCGTATCCTTCAAGATTAACGAGCTTTAATGCATATGAGATCTTGTCTTTTATATAATCGTTGGATTTCTTATGTATACGGAGTCCAAAGGCTATATTATCGGCGATCGTCATATGAGGGAAAAGCGCATACTTTTGGAAAACAGTATTCAGCTCTCTTTTATTCGGAGGGAGGTCAGTGATGTCTTTGCCCTGAAACAGAACTGTGCCGCTGTCTGGCCTTTCAAAACCTCCTATGATCCTTAGAGTAGTAGTTTTTCCACATCCCGATGGTCCGAGTAGTGTTACAAATTCATTTTCTCGTATATATAAACTGAAATCATCAAGGACAGTATTGTCATCATAGCGTTTTGTAATGTGTTGCAGATCGATCAGCTTAACAGGCATAGTTCCTCCCATTCCCGAAAGTATCCCGGGACAGAATTAATAACAGCAAGAAAGCCTGCGCTAATGCTTCATTGCGCAGGCTTCCTGATCGTAGCTGTTTCTAACAACAGGAATATATAGTTCCTGTGCGTTTCAGTGAGTCAGGTTCAAAGGCGGTGGATCAAGATGCAGTTACCTGCATTAAATGGTTCAAAACCGCCATTCATTATCAGAGTATTATCCTGAAGATTTACTCTGAAGAAAGATATAGTATTTGTTTCGTGGTTCATGGACAGAAGGAAACGGTTGTCATCAGACAAAGCGATATCCTTAGGGAACTGACCTGAAACAGGCAGTACAAATAATTCCTTAAGGAGACCGGTCGTCTTATCTCTTTCAAACAGTCCGACAGAGTCATCACCTGCATTTGAGCAGTAGATGTACTTGTCATCAGCGGAAAGGTGAAGAGCATAAGCTGCAGTCATGTTTGATGGATCCTTTTCGACTGTCGGAACGGTCTGGATCTTCTTAAATACCGGCTCTCCGTCCACTTCTTCGTATGAATAAACATCAATAATGTTCTTCAGCTCGTGGATGATGTAGGCAAATTTTCCATCAAGTGAGAACTTGATATGGTGAGGAGCGGACTCGATATCTGAACGAATGATATCTTCGAGCTTCAGCTTACCGGTTTCGTGGTTCAGGCGGTAAACCTTGATCTGGTCCATTCCTACGTCAGTAGCGCAGAGGTACTTATTATCACGTGTCATCTTTACACAGTCAACATGAGGGCGGAAATTACGCTCGGCGATGCTGCCGACACCCTTCTGATAGATCTCGTCGCAGATCTTGTTGACACTTCCGTCGGAATTGATGGAAAGAACTGTGATCTTTCCGTCGTGATATCCGGCAACAAATACGAAACGGTCTTCGTAATCAGTATTCAGATAGCATCCGCGCATGCCGTTGATATCTGTCATGTTGAGGAAGTCGAGGCCTCCGTCTGCCTTGATCTTGAAAGCAGCAACTCCGTCATCCGTGATGGAATACAGGAATTTTCTGTTGTGAGAGATAGTGATGTAGGACGCATTGGTGATCTTAACGCTGTCCTTTAAAGAAATTCGTCCCGAATCGGGATTGAAATCGTAGACGCGAATGCCGCAACCATCATTTCTGGTGTAGCCGGCGCCGTATACAACGTACTTACCGATAGCTTTGTTTTCGCTCATATTTGCCTCCATCGCTCTGTCGGACCCTGAAAATCCGGCAGGATTTAGTATAGAAACCGGCCGGAGAGAACCGGAGTTTCTTCAACCTAAATTATCATAAAATTCGCGAATCATGTCAATACGCGCAGTCATATTTCTGAGCAGAAGATCTGCGATCGTAAGACTCGCCATTGACTCAACAACGACCACTGCACGGGGAACGATCAGAGGGTCGTGTCTTCCTGTGATCGTAAGTGATTTAGGAACACCGGTTATATCGACAGTTTGCTGCTCTTTCGATATAGAAGGAGTAGGTTTTACTGCTGCACGGAAGATAACAGGTGCTCCGCTCGACATGCCGCCAAGCACGCCGCCTGCGTGATTGGTAACGGGATGAATTTTATTATTTTCAGATAAAAAACCATCGTTATTTTCTGAACCGCGGGCTTCGGCAGCTTTAAAACCGTCGCCCATCTCAAATCCTTTAACGGCTCCTATGGACATGATCGCCTGTGAGAGAAGAGCATCAAGTTTATCAAATACTGTCTCGCCGAGACCAACAGGAAGTCCGTTGATCCTGCATTCGATCACACCTCCGGCAGAATCCTGTTCGGAACGGATGGAGTCTACCCATTCGGCAGCTTTTTCATAAACTTCGTGATCTGGAAGAGAAAGTGGATTTTTTAAGGATTCTTTGTAGTCGATTCTATCATCAGGTACAGAAAAATGTCCGATAGACTTTGCGTAGGCTTCAACAGAGATACCCAGTTCTTTTAGGAAAGCTGCGGCTACTGCACCTGCTGCCACACGACCGGCAGTTTCACGGCCGGAAGAACGTCCGCCGCCACGGTAGTCACGGAAACCATATTTTTTATCAAAGGTGAAATCGGCATGACCAGGACGATATACATCCTTTAGATTGTTGTAATCTTTTGAGTGCTGGTCATTATTGCGGATAAGGAGGGAAATAGGAGTTCCCTCTGTGGTGTCATTAAAAACACCGGAAAGTATCTCGACTTCGTCAGATTCGGCACGTGCAGTGGTGAAACGGGACTGCCCCGGCTTTCTGCGATCCAGATATTTCTGAATGTCGCTGGCTTTAAGCGGGATTCCTGCGGGGCATCCGTCTACAACAGCTCCGATTCCGGCACCGTGAGATTCTCCCCAGGTCGTAGCGCGAAAAAGTGTTCCAAAAGTTGACCCGGCCATGTTTTTGCTCCTTAAATCATTGTTTTCGATAATGATAACACAGTTTATCGGGATATTACATGGATTATTTTAGTTATGTTAATCATTGAGTTTATGTTTATTGTGTGTTAAATTATACATAGTTGATAAACTGTTTAGGGGACGTGTTTATCATAGCAGGGATGAGAGTATTGTAATTAGTTAGGGGTAGTCCATTTATGAAGGTCAGGGTTCAGAACAGACTGATGGACATAGCCAGACATCATAAGGCACTTAGGGTTCTGTGCATGGTTGTGTTCGTGGCATGGCTGTTTTTCTATCATTTATTCCACACATTATTCCATAATATGAGAAAAGTTACTGCTGTCGCTGCAGTATGCTGTATTTTTGTACTGACGAGCAGTTTCACATTTGCTGAGGATGAGATAGGCAATTACGAGTCCTATGGTATCTATGTCACGACTGCCGATGGAACAGCTTTTGAAGTTGAAAACATGGACGATATGGACGATGAGACCAATGGCGGCTACAGCGAAACAGGAGCAACCGTTTCAGCAGATGATGCTGCGGATATGAGGGATCTCGAAAATGCTATCAGCAGAAACAGCGCATCGTCCGTTGAGAGTACGTCGGATTTTCAGACAGATGAGAGCGCAAGGATATACAGTGATGAAGAAGGTTCATATGTCAATGCGGATTATGCAGATGACTGGTCACTTATCCTTATAAATAAGCACAATCATATTCCGGATGATTATGAGTTTGAACTCGAAACTATCCGCGGAAACGTTAAGAGTGATACGAGAGTAATGCCTCACGTACTTGAAATGTTGAAGGCAGCTCAGGAAGATGGTGTGAACCTCTATATCTGCTCACCTTATCGTACACCAGAGAAGCAGCAGCTGCTTTTTGCAAGAAAGATGAAATCTTACACGATGCAGGGATATTCCGAAGCAGAGGCTTATGATCTTGCGAGCCAGACAGTTGCTATACCCGGAACCAGTGAGCATGAGGTTGGACTTGCGTTTGACTTTATCATTCCTGACTACCAGCAGCTGGATGCCGGATTCGGCGATACCGATGGTGGAAAATGGCTTAAAGAGCATGCTGCAGAATATGGATTTATCCTGCGTTATCCTAAGGGCAAGGAAACGATCACTGAAATAGAGTACGAACCATGGCATTACCGTTATGTCGGAGAAGCTGCGGCAAAGGAGATCATGGGACGTGAACTTTGTCTTGAAGAATATGACAGAGAAATAGGACTGGTTGATTAATTTGGATTGTTGTCGTAGAATAATACCACTTGTAAATTTAATGGTTTAAGAAGAATGGCAAACAAGTCATAAATTTGGCTTGTTTGCTGATTTTTTGGAACGAAGAGAAAAAATGTACGAATTAATTACAAAAGACGGTAGAGCAAAAAGAGGACGTCTCACAACAGTTCATGGTGTGATCGAGACGCCTGTTTTCATGAATGTCGGTACGGTAGCAGCTATTAAAGGCGCGGTATCCACGGTGGATCTCCACGAGATCGGAACACAGGTGGAACTTAGTAATACATATCATCTGCATGTTCGTACCGGTGACAAACTGATAAAGAAGATTGGCGGACTCCATAAGTTTATGAACTGGGATCGTCCTATCCTTACTGATTCCGGCGGATTTCAGGTTTTTTCACTTTCATCTTTAAGAAAGATCAAAGAAGAAGGCGTAACTTTCCGTTCGCATATCGATGGCAGAAAGATCTTTATGGGTCCGGAAGAAAGTATGCAGATTCAGTCGAATCTCGGATCTACTATTGCTATGGCATTTGATGAATGTCCTAATTCAAAGGCAAGCAGAGATTATGTTCGTCCCAGCGTGGAAAGAACCACCAGATGGCTTAAGCGATGCAAGGTGGAGATGGACAGACTGAATTCACTTCCTGATACGGTTAATCCTCACCAGATGCTCTTTGGGATCAATCAGGGTGCGATCTATGATGATATCCGTATCCAGCATGCGCAGGAAATAGCGGAGATGGATCTCGATGGTTATGCAGTCGGCGGACTGGCAGTAGGTGAGACAGCAGAGGAAATGTATCATGTTCTTGATGTGACAGTGCCTCATCTGCCTGAAAATAAGCCGACTTACCTCATGGGTGTCGGAACACCTGCGAATATTATAGAGGGTGTATATAGAGGAATCGATTTCTTTGACTGCGTATATCCGTCAAGAAATGGACGTCATGGTCATGTTTATACACATCACGGAAAGAAAAATCTCTTTAATGCCAAGTATGAACTGGATACCAGACCGATCGAGGAAGGATGCCAGTGTGAGGCGTGTCGGAATTACAGCAGAGCGTATGTGCGTCATCTTCTGAAAGCAAAGGAAATGCTCGGTATGCGCCTTTGCGTAATGCATAACCTCTATTTCTATAATCATATGATGGAAGAGATCAGAGAGGCGATCGAAGCTCATCACTATGAGGAATTCAGAAAGCAGTTCCTGGAAGATCTTAATACACCTGATGATTGATTAATTAAAACTTGCGGATAAATTAAGATTTGTGTATCATGTATTTTAACGTTTGAAAGGAGATTTCGAAAAATGAATTTACTGCTCAGCGGCGCTGCTGCAGGCACAGGTGGAAACCTTGCTATGATCGTTGTTTACATCGTTCTTATCGGCGCTATGTTTTATTTTATGATGTTCCGTCCGCAGAAGAAGGAACAGAACCGCATGAAGGCTATGCTCGATGCTCTTGAAGTGGGGGACTCTGTTCTGACAAACAGCGGCTTTTATGGTGTGGTTATCGATATTACTGAGGATACAGTTATTGTTGAGTTCGGCAGCAACAAAAATTGCCGAATCCCGATGCAGAAAACTGCAATCGCTCAGATCGAGAAGCCGGAGTCAGCAGCTGACTGATAATCGATAGATATTTAGAACGGATTCTAGAGGGCGTGCAGTGCACGCCCTATTCTGTATAAAAATGCTTTATCGAGTTAAAGTACAAAAAACTTAAAAAGTCATAGTGTTAAATTGCAAAGATGCGTTTTGACATGCGAAAGGAGTGTAAAGTTAATGGAATTCAATATAGGCTGTATTGCCGGAGATGGAATAGGCCCGGAGGTTACTGCTGAAGCAAGGAAGGTTCTCGACAGTATCGGTGCAAAGTACGGACACACATTTAACTATACAGATATTTTGATGGGTGGATGCTCTATTGATAAGCATGGTGTTCCACTCACAGATGAGGCAATAGAACAGGCGAAGGCATCGGATGCGGTTCTTATGGGTTCCATCGGAGGAAATACATCAACATCACCGTGGTATAAGCTCCCGCCGGAAAAACGTCCGGAAGCAGGTCTCTTAAAGATCAGAAAGGCACTGGGACTTTTTGCAAATCTTCGTCCTTCATATTTGTATCCTGAATTGTCAGACGCCTGCCCGCTGAGACATGAAACAGCAGAAAAAGGCTTTGATATGCTGATCATGAGAGAACTTACCGGAGGACTTTACTTTGGTGAGCGTCATACCACTGAAGTCGATGGTGTGATGACTGCAGTAGATACACTTTCCTATAACGAGGATGAGATCCGGCGTATCGCTATCAAGGGCTTTGAGGTCGCTATGAAGCGCAGAAAGAAAGTTACGAGCGTGGATAAGGCAAATGTCCTTGACTCATCAAGACTTTGGAGAAAAGTCGTAAATGAAGTCGCAGAGAAATATCCGGAAGTAACAGTAGAGCATATGCTCGTAGATAATGCAGCAATGCAGCTCGTAAAGGATCCGGCACAGTTTGATGTAGTTCTTACTGAGAATATGTTTGGAGACATCCTTTCTGATGAGGCAGCTGAGATCACAGGCTCTATCGGAATGCTCTCAAGTGCTTCACTTAACGAGACAAGCTTCGGCCTTTATGAGCCTTCAGGCGGATCAGCACCGGATATTGCAGGAAGGGGCATCGCAAATCCTATCGCAACGATCCTTTCTGCTGCAATGATGCTTCGTTTCTCATTCGGACTGCAGAAAGAGGCTGATGCAGTGGAAGAAGCAGTTCGCAAGGTGCTCAGAGAAGGTTACCGTACAGGAGACATCTATTCAGAAGGAACGACAAAGGTTGGGACAGCAGAAATGGGTGATCTCATAGCAGCAAGAGTTTAAGACTGGTTAAGTTTATAGTAGGAGGAATCGGAAATGAGAAGTGATAATGTAAAAAGAGGAGATCAGGCAGCTCCTGCAAGAAGTCTTTTTAATGCACTGGGATATACAAAAGAGGAGATGGAGAGACCGTTAGTAGGTATCGTAAGCTCCTATAATGAAATCGTTCCGGGACACATGAACCTTGATAAGATCACACAGGCTGTAAAGCTTGGTGTAGCAGAGGCGGGCGGAACACCGGTAGTATTTCCTGCTATCGCTGTTTGTGATGGTATTGCAATGGGTCATATCGGAATGAAATATTCACTAGTAACACGTGACCTCATCGCTGATTCAACAGAGTGTATGGCGCTTGCTCATCAGTTTGATGCTCTCGTAATGATCCCGAACTGTGATAAGAACGTTCCGGGACTCCTGATGGCAGCTGCACGCGTAAATATCCCGACAGTATTTGTATCCGGCGGCCCGATGCTCGCAGGACACGTTCATGGCAAAAAGCGTTCACTTTCTTCAATGTTTGAGGCTGTTGGAGAAAAGGCTGCCGGCAGGATCGATGAAGCAGAGCTTGATTACTTTGCAGAGCATGTGTGTCCGACCTGTGGTTCCTGTTCAGGTATGTACACTGCAAACTCCATGAACTGTCTTACAGAAGTGATCGGTATGGGACTTCGCGGAAATGGTACGATTCCTGCAGTTTATTCTGAGAGGATCCGTCTCGCAAAGCAGGCAGGATATGCAGTAATGGAGATGTACAGGAGAAATATCCGTCCGAGAGACATCATGACAAAGGAAGCATTTATGAATGCCATGACAATGGATATGGCACTCGGATGCTCAACAAATACTATGCTTCACCTGCCGGCTATCGCTCATGAAGCAGGCGTAGAGCTCAATATGGAGATCGCAAACGAGATTTCTGCACGTACGCCTAATCTCTGTCATCTGGCACCGGCTGGCCCGACTTATATGGAAGATCTCAATGAGGCAGGCGGTGTTTATGCAGTAATGAACGAGCTTAATAAAAAGAATCTGCTGAATCTTGACTGCATGACAGTTACAGGAAAGACAGTCGGAGAAAATATCAAGAATGCAGTAAACATGAATCCGGAAGTTATCCGTCCTATCGAAAATCCTTACATGCAGGAGGGCGGTATCGCAGTACTTAAGGGAAATATCGCACCGGATACAGGTATCGTAAAGAGATCCGCAGTCGCTCCGTCAATGATGACACATGAAGGTCCGGCACGCGTATTTGATTGTGAGGAAGATGCGATCAGCGCGATCCTTGGCGGAAAGATCAATCCGGGTGATGTAGTTGTTATCCGTTATGAGGGACCGAAGGGCGGACCGGGAATGAGAGAGATGCTGAACCCGACAAGTGCCATCGCAGGTATGGGACTGGGAGAAAGCGTTGCCCTCATCACAGACGGACGTTTCTCCGGAGCTTCCAGAGGAGCATCTATCGGACATGTTTCTCCTGAGGCAGCAGTAGGCGGTCCGATTGCCCTCATTGAAGAAGGCGATATCATCAAGGTTGATATCCCGAACAATGCGCTGAACGTTCTCGTATCCGACGAAGTCCTTGCAGAGAGACGCAAGAATTGGAAGCCGAGAAAGCCAAATGTAACCACAGGTTATCTTGCACGTTATCAGAAACTCGTAACAAGCGGAAACCGCGGCGCTGTTTTGGAAATACCTGAGGAATTAAGATAAACATACAGGAGTAGAATATGCAGCTTACAGGTGCAGAAATAATCGTAGAAGTATTAAAAGAAGAAGGTGTTGACACCGTTTTCGGTTACCCGGGTGGCTCGATACTGAATGTATATGATGCACTTTATAAACATTCGGATGAAATCCGCCACGTGCTCACAAGCCATGAGCAGGGCGCATCCCATGCAGCAGATGGATATGCAAGAGCAACCGGTAAAGTCGGTGTCTGTATGGCTACATCAGGTCCGGGTGCTACTAATCTCGTAACAGGAATAGCAACAGCATTCATGGATTCGGTGCCGATGGTAGCTATCACGGCAAACGTAAATCTGCCGCTTCTCGGAAAAGATACATTCCAGGAGGTGGATATTGCAGGTGTGACCATGCCTATAACAAAGCATGGTTACATCGTAAAGGATGTAAATAAACTCGCAGATACTCTCAGAAGAGCCTTTGAAATAGCGCAGTCAGGACGTCCGGGACCTGTTTTGGTGGATGTCACAAAAGATGTGACAGCAAATAAGGCAGAATTTAAGCCTAAAAAGGCAGAGACAGCGAAGCGGTCTAATCGTTATACAGCAGAACAGCTGAAAGAAGCAGCGCATCTCATAAATATGGCAAAGAGACCTCTGATATACCTCGGAGGAGGCGCAGTCCTTTCCGGAGCATCTGAGGAAGTAAAAGACTTCGCAGAGAAAATAAGCTGTCCTGTATGTGATACGCTTATGGGTAAGGGAGCTTTTGATCCTACAAATCCGCTCTATACAGGTATGATCGGTATGCACGGCACAAAGACAAGTAATAAGGCGGCGAGTGAGTGCGATCTGCTTATTGCGATGGGAGCGAGATTCTCTGACCGTGTAGTTGGTAATGCAAAGAAGTTTGCGTCACATGCAAAGATCCTTCACATCGACATAGACGCAGCGGAGATAAATAAAAATATCCGTACAAGTGCCAGTCTTATAGGAGATCTGCGTCATGTACTTCGTGAGCTTACTCCGCTCGTTCATGAAAAGAAGAATACAGAGTGGAATGAGCACATAAATGAGCTTAAAAAGGAGTTCCCTCTTAGCTATGCAAAGGATCGTCTGACATGTCCTTTTGTGATCGAGGAACTTGACCGCGTGACCGGTTCAAAGGCGATCGTTACGACAGACGTTGGACAGCATCAGATGTGGACAGCTCAGTACTATCGTTTCAGAAAGCCGCGTCACTTCATCACCAGCGGCGGTCTCGGAACTATGGGATACGGTCTGGGAGCAGCTATCGGTGCAAAAGTCGGATGCCCTGAGGATATTGTCGTAAATATCGGCGGAGACGGATGTTTCCGTATGAATATGAATGAGCTTGCTACTGCAAGTCGTTACAATATCCCTGTCATTGATATCGTTATTAATAATGATGTTCTGGGCATGGTGCGTCAGTGGCAGACACTTTTTTACGGTAAACGTTACTCACAGACTGTACTTACCGATAAGGTTGACTATTGCAAGGTGGCAGAGGGACTCGGATGTAAAGCGATCCGTGTCACAAAGAAAGAAGAAGTAGCTCCGGCTATTGAGGAAGCAATAGCTTACAACGGACCGGTTCTCATCGAATGTGTTATAGATAAAGATGATAGCGTATATCCCATGGTAGCGCCGGGGAAATCGATTTCCGAAGCTTTTGATGAGGCTGATCTCGCAAAGAAAAATGCTGAGAAATAAAAATCTAAACTTTAAAACACTAAAGCGATAAAATTTTATGTTGATAAATTGTTCCGTGGGTGATACAGTTAGTTTACTAGTCACAATTGGTATTTAGCCAATGGGGGCTTTCGGTAATAAGCCGAAATTATGAAAAAATCAAAGAGTAAGGAGACGGAAGAGCAATGAGCAGAGTTTATAATTTTTCCGCAGGTCCGGCAATGATGCCGGAAGAGGTTCTGAAGACATGTGCTGAAGAAATGTTGGATTATCATGGATCCGGACAGTCAGTCATGGAGATGAGTCATCGCTCAAAGTGGTTTGATGAGATCATCAAAACTGCGGAAAAGGACTTCAGGGAACTGGTCGGTGTACCGGACAACTACAAAGTTCTCTTCCTGCAGGGCGGTGCCTGGACACAGTTTTCAGCAATACCTATGAATCTTATGAAGAATAAGGTTGCTGATTATATCATTACCGGTCAGTGGGCAAAGAAAGCATGGCAGGAAGCTAAGAGATATGGTGATGCAAGGGCTATTGCTTCATCAGAGGACAAGACCTTTTCATATATCCCTGACTGTTCAGATCTTCCGATAAGTGATGATGCAGATTATGTATATATCTGCCAGAATAATACGATCTACGGAACAAAGTTCCCGGAACTTCCTAACACAAAGGGTAAGGATCTGGTAGCAGATGTTTCATCCATGTTCCTGTCAGAGCCCCACGACATCAGCAAGTATGCTGTTCTGTACGGTGGAGTTCAGAAGAATGTAGGACCTGCAGGTATGTCTATCGTTGTTGTTCGTGATGACCTCGTTACAGATGATGTACTTGAGGGCACACCTACAATGCTGAAGTGGAAGACACAGGCAGATGCAGACAGCCTCTTTAATACACCTCCGTGCTACACTATCTACACTTGCGGACTTGTTTTCAAGTGGCTCAAGGAGCAGGGCGGTCTCGCAGCCATGAAGGCAAAGAACGAAGAGAAGGCAGCTATCCTTTACAACTTCCTTGATCAGTCACAGCTCTTTAAGGGAACAGTAGAGAAGGCATCTCGTTCTCTTATGAATGTACCTTTCGTAACAGGAAACGAAGAACTCGATAAGAAGTTTGTTGCTGAGTCCACAGAGGCTGGTTTTGTAAACCTCAAGGGTCACAGAAGCGTAGGCGGAATGAGAGCTTCCATCTACAACGCTATGCCGAAGGAAGGCGTAGAGAAGCTTGTTGAGTTTATGGCTGATTTTGAGAAGAAAAACGGGTGAGAGAAATGTTCAAATATCATACACTGAATCCTATTGCAAAGATCGGACTCGATAAATTTGGTGATGGATACGTTCATTGCGACGATTTCAAGGATGCTGACTGCGTCCTTGTGCGTTCCGCAAAGATGCATGACATGGATCTGCCGGAGAACCTTCTGGCAGTTGCCCGTGCAGGTGCAGGCGTAAACAATATCCCTCTTGAGAAGTGCGCAGAAAAGGGTATTGTCGTATTCAATACTCCCGGAGCTAACGCAAACGGCGTAAAGGAACTTGTTATCGCAGGTATGCTCTACGCATCCCGTGGTATCGTTGATGGTATCAACTGGCTCAATTCAGAGGGAAAGAATGACCCGGATGTTGCGAAGGCAGCAGAAAAGCAGAAGAAGCAGTATGCCGGAACAGAGATCGCAGGTAAGAAGCTTGGCGTCATCGGACTCGGTGCCATCGGCGTTAAGGTTGCAAATGCAGCTGTAAATCTCGGCATGGAAGTATATGGTTATGATCCTTATATCTCCGTTGATGCTGCATGGCATCTGTCAAGATCCATCAAGCACGTACTTAAGGTTGAGGAGATTTACGCAAACTGTGATTATATCACCATCCATGTTCCGCTTCTTGATTCAACACGTCATATGATCAATGCAGAAGCTATCAAGCTTATGAAGGATACTGCAGTTATTCTGAACTTTGCTCGTGACGAGCTGGTTGATGAAGAGTCTGTAGTAGCTGCACTTAAGGTTGGAAAGCTCAGAAAGTATGTAAGTGACTTCCCGAATACTACAACTGTAGGAGCAGAGGGATGTATCGTAACACCTCACCTCGGAGCATCCACAGAGGAGTCAGAGGATAACTGTGCAGTAATGGCAGTTAAGGAACTCCGTGAATATATGGAGAACGGAAACATAAAGAACTCCGTAAACTATCCTGCGATCGACCTTGGCGAAGCAGAGAGCGCAGCACGTGTCGTTATCTTCCACAAGAATAAGGCAAACATGCTGACAAAGTTTACAGCAGCATTTGGTGATGCAGGCATAAATATCGCAAACCTTAATTCAAAGTCTAAGAAAGAATATGCGGTTGCAATGTTCGATCTTGATGATCTGATCACAGATGAGGTGCTGGATAAGCTCAATGCTCTTGAGGACGTTTACAGAGTACGTGTGATAAAGTAAGTGCGATAAAGTAAGTGTATGGCTTGACATACATGCTTTATCACATTAAAATAGTTCAGTACATATGGAAAAGGCATTGATGCATTTTAAGATACCGGAGATACCTGACCAGAGATGAAGGCCGTCGGCTGAGAGCTTTCACTTGATACGACCGGGAAAATATTCACATGCGGAGCTGCCGGAGGTGGTGTGTTTAAGACTGCTGACGGACGTTACAGCGCGTTAAGCTGATAAGTGTTCCTGTGAATTTAGCTGTTTGTCAGCTTTCAGAATAGGAAAATAAGGGTGGTACCGCGGAAAGACTTCCGTCCCTTGCGGTATCGCCCTTTTTCTGTGCAAATCATTGTTTTAGCCCTAGGGAGGCTGGAAAGGAAATTATGATCAAGGAAAAACTGGAAGAGATCAGAGAAAAAGCGCTCAGTCAGATTTCTGAGAGCGTGGATCTCAATCGTCTTAATGATGTAAGGGTAGAGGTTCTTGGTAAAAAGGGCTCACTTACTGCTGTATTAAAGGGAATGAAGGATGTTGCAGCTGAGGATCGTCCGAAGGTTGGACAGATGGTAAACGAGCTCCGTACAGAGATCGAAAAAGCCATGGAAGAAGCAAAGACAAAGCTTGAGTCTGCTGCAAGAGAAGTACAGCTTGCATCTGAGACTATCGATGTAACACTTCCTGCAAAGGGTTCTGCGATCGGTCACCGTCATCCGAATCAGATCGCACTGGAAGAGATGGAGAGGATCTTCATCGGACTTGGCTATGAAGTAGTAGAAGGACCGGAAGTCGAGAAGGATTACTACAACTTTGAAGCACTGAACATCCCTGCAGATCATCCGGCAAAGGACGAGCAGGATACATTTTATATAAACGGAGAAATGCTTCTCCGTACACAGACAAGCGGTACTCAGGTTCATGAGATGGAAAAGGGCAGGATCCCGATTCGTATGATCAGCCCGGGACGTGTATACCGTGCAGATGAAGTAGATGCTACACATTCACCGGTATTCCATCAGGTAGAGGGTCTTGTAATTGATGAAAATGTTTCTTTTGCGGATCTTAAAGGAACTCTTGCAGAGTTTGCGAAAGAGCTTTTCGGTGAGGATACAAAGGTAAAGTTCCGTCCTCATCACTTCCCGTTCACAGAGCCTTCTGCTGAGATGGACGTATCCTGCTTTAAGTGTGGCGGTAAGGGATGCCGTTTCTGTAAGGGAGAGGGTTGGATCGAGATCCTCGGCTGCGGTATGGTACATCCGCACGTACTGGAAATGAGCCACATTGATCCGCTGAAGTACAAGGGCTTCGCTTTTGGTGTAGGACTTGAGAGAATCGCACTTCTTAAGTATGAGATCGATGACATGCGTCTTATGTACGAGAACGATATCAGATTCTTAAAGCAGTTTTGATAGGGCGGATTAGTGAAAATTTTTCAGATATAAACCAGTGTTTATAGAGGAGATATAGACTGAGATGAATACATCATTAAATTGGATCAAGAGGTATGTTCCGGATCTGGAATGTACAGATCAGGAATATACAGATAGAATGACCCTCACTGGAACAAAGGTTGAGGGTTTTGCGAAACTTGATAAGAATCTCTCCAAGATCGTAGTTGGTGAGATACTTTCCGTAGAGAAGCATCCTGATGCAGAAAAGCTCGTTGTGTGTCAGGTAAATGTAGGATCTGAGACAGTTCAGATCGTTACAGGTGCACCGAATGTACACGTTGGTGATAAGGGACAGAAGGTCATCGTAGTTCTTGATGGCGGAAAGGTAGCAGGCGGTCATGACGGCGGCGCTCTTCCGGAAGATGGTATCGAGATCAAGGCAGGCAAGCTTCGCGGTGTGGATAGCTATGGTATGATGTGCTCTGTTGAGGAACTTGGTTCTTCCAGAGAAGTATTCCCCGATGCTCCGGAGAGCGGACTTTATTTCCTCTCTGACGATGCAGTTCCGGGAAGTGATGCGATCGAGCTCATGGGCCTTCACGACACTATCTTTGAGTACGAGATCACTTCAAACCGTGTTGACTGCTATGCGGTAATGGGTATCGCACGTGAGGCAGCAGCTACTTTCAATAAAAAGTTTGTTTATCCTGAAGTTCGTGAGACAGGTGCAGATGCAGCTGAGAGTTCTTCTGATTACATCAGCGTAGAAGTAGAGGACACAGACCTTTGCAGACGCTATACAGGACGTGTTGTAAAGAATGTAAAGATCGGTGAGTCACCGGAGTGGATGAAGAAGTGCCTTCGCGCTGCAGGTATCCGTCCCATCAACAATATCGTAGATATCACAAACTTTGTAATGATGGAATACGGTCAGCCTATGCATGCGTATGATCTGTCCACTATCGCAGGCGGAAAGATCGTAGTTCGTCGTGCTAAGGATGGTGAGAAGTTCACTACTCTTGACGGACAGGAAAGAAATCTGGATCACGATGTTCTTATGATCTGTGATGGTGAGAAGGAAATCGGTATCGCAGGTATCATGGGCGGAGAAAATTCCATGATCACTGAGAATGTTACTGATATTCTTTTCGAGGCTGCTACATTTAACGGTCCGAATATCCGTAAGTCTTCAAAGCGTGTAGGTCTTCGTACAGATGCTTCCGGTATCTTTGAGAAGGGACTTGATCCGCACAATGCGCTCGATGCTATGAACCGCGCATGTACACTTGTTGAGGATCTGAATTGCGGTACAGTTCTTAAGGGTGTAGTAGATGTTCACACAGAGCTTCCTGAGAAAGTACGCATTAAGTTTGAGCCTGAGCGTATCAATCAGTATCTTGGCACAGATATTTCTAAGGAAGATATGCTTGAGTACTTCAACAGACTCGAAGTTGAGTATGACGAGAGCACAGGTGACCTTGTATGCCCGACATTCCGCCAGGATCTTCTCGGCTTTGCTGATTCCAGTGAGGAAGTTGCGAGATTCTTTGGTTATGAGAATATCCCGACAACTCTTCCTGCATCCAGCGCAAACAGCGGAAAGAAGACCTTCAAGATGCGTGTAGAGGATGTTGCTCGTAACGTTGCTGAGTTCGCAGGCTATTCAGGCGCAATGGCATACTCTTTTGAGAGCCCGAAGGTATTTGATAAGCTCCTTCTTCCGGCAGATGCTCCGGAGAGACAGGCTATAGCCATCAGCAATCCTCTTGGTGAGGACTTCTCTATCATGAGAACTTTGACACTTAATGGCATGCTTACAAGCCTCGCGACAAACTACAACCGTAGAAATAAGGATGTTAAGCTCTATGAGATCGGAAACATCTATCTTCCGAAGGCTCTTCCGCTTAATGACTATCCGGATGAGCGTACACAGCTGACACTTGGTTCTTATGGTGAGGGAGATTTCTACACACTTAAGGGCGTAGTAGAAGAGTTCCTTGGTAAGGTTGGAATGAAGCAGACCCCTTCCTATGATCCGAAGAGCGGAAAGACATTCCTGCATCCCGGACGTCAGGCAAATATCATCTATGATGGGCAGGTGATCGGTTTCATGGGTGAGGTACATCCGGCAGTTGCTGATAACTATTCTATCGGCGGCAGAGTAT
>CAMVTN010000008.1 GCA_947170415.1 uncultured Lachnospiraceae bacterium
AAGTGTCGAATCATCGATTATGCACCTGTTATCCATGGTCTTCATTACATCTTTTATACCCAAAGTGCCGTATATCAGTGTTTGTGAAAGATCGATTATCGCATTATCCGAAAAAGTAAGTACACAAGGTCTCAACATATCAGCTTCATTTTCGGTGATGACAAGACCCTTTTCACCATTCGTAAGCTCTATCGTCGCACCCGGAACGAGTATGTTTATACTGTGCACCAATCCATTCGTCGCATTTGCATCATAAAATTCCGGATGATTAATTATTTCCCTAATAGCGCTGATTTCCGAACTGGGCTCCCTGTAATCGTTCATTGCTGTCATCATGTCAAATGTATCTGCGATCATAAGGATCTTTGCAGCATTAACGATCTTTGCGCCCTTATCTACATTTCCCTTCCTGATATCATTAAGGGAACGGAAACTTTGCTGACATATCCTTTTTATGGACGGCGAAGAAGAGAAAGCCTCATCAAATAGCTTGAAACCGGCAGATTCATATTTTGATATCTTGTCATCTTCATCTTTCGCACCCTTGCCCTGCAGTTCCGGCGGTATGTCGAGTTTTCCAATATCATGAACAAGCGCTGCAGTTATCAGATCATTCTGTTCCGCGATCTTTATATTCATCTGATGTCCTATCATGGCGCTTAAGATCGCCACATTAAGGGCATGCTTATACCACGTATCCTCTGCACTTCTTAGTGACTGGACAAAATTTATCTTGTGATCGAGGCGTCCGTAGTTTTTCATTATCTGACTTACAAGCCCCGGTAAAGCCTCCGGCTTTTTTCCATCTTTGATCGCCTTCCATTCATCCTTTATCACAAAGGTTGACATCATCTGAAAGCGTTCAAATTCAAGATCTTCATCAGATATCGGAGGAACCGGCTCCGCAGGTTCCAAAATATACAAACCTATGATTCCGAAATTACGCACACTTTCTATACCCTGATGCGTCAATTTTGAATTTCTGTCATACAAAAGTACGCCTTTTTTATCATAAATCGGCTTAGCAAGGCGCATACCTGTTTTGAGTTTTTCCTGCTTCACAAAGATCATAGTTTCTATACCCCTTCTTTCCCCCAAAAACATGACCTAAGATTCGACAATATCGTATTACTTCAGCAACTCTTTAAACTGTTCCGCAGGTACAGGTTTTGAATAATAGTATCCCTGCGCAATATCACATTTCGCTTCTTTTAGGAATTCCACCTGTTCCTTTGTCTCTACACCCTCTGCAACCACTACCATTCCCAGTTGCTTTGACATAGTGATCGCATTTTCTATGATTATCCTGCCGCGCTTAGTTGCCATTATCTCGTCAACAAAATACCTGTCGATCTTTATCACATCCACAGGTGCTTCTCTAAGCATATTTAGAGAAGAATATCCCGAACCAAAGTCATCCATTTCTATTACAAAACCAAGTTCCTTTAGCTCACCCATGGTCTTGTAAAGCTGATTTACGTCTTCCGTAAAAAGTGTCTCCGTTATCTCCAGATGAAGCAGACGGTTATCGATCTCATATTTCTTCGTGAGCCCCGTGAGCTTATCTAGAAGATCTGTATGATTTACATGAAATCTTGAGACATTAACGGAAATCGGTATCTCATAACCTTCTTTTGACAATTCCGAAATATACTTTGCCGTACATTCCCACATGTACTCATCAAGTTTCTTTATAAACCCGTTGCTTTCAAAGTACGGCAAAAATTCTCCCGGCATCCTGAGTCCGCTGATCGGATGCTGCCAACGTACCAGAGCTTCCGCACTGCATATTTTCCCTGTAGAGAGCTCCACCTTTGGCTGCAGGAACATGACAAACTCATGCTCTGTAAGCGCTCTCTGCATCTCGCTCTCCATCTGAGCGACCTTCCTCTGATGCAGACGTATACTGTCATCGTATACTGAAACATTGGACAATTTATTGCCCTTAACTTCTCTCTTTGCTATCCTTGCCCTGTCGCACATAAGGCGTATCGGTATCTCCCTGTCATCCACCTTATATATTCCAAAGCACAGAGTCGAACCGCAGCGTTTCGCCTCTTCAAACTGAAAACTTTCACTAAGCTCTGTCACATACTTCAGGATATCATTATCCTCAGCGTACTCCACAAGCACAGAGAACATATCCGCTTCATAACGGCTGGCTATCCCATCCTTGGGAAGAGATGCCTGTATTAATCTTCCGGCATATTCGAGACATCTGTTTCCAGTCTCCACCCCAAAGCGGTCATTAATGATCCTAAAGTGTTCTATATCCATGGCAATTATGGCAAAATTACGATCTGGATACATTTTCAGACGATTACTGACATTACGATAAAAGGCTTCCGCATTAAAAAGCCTCGTTAATTCATCATAGTCTGCTCTAAATTCCAGCTCTTTCTTTACTTCCATTTCAGAGTTAACATCCTGCAAAATACCCGTAACTCGTGAAAGCTGGTTATTTAGGCCATTGAGAGTCTGCACAGTGATCCTGAACCATCTGGATATTCCAAATTTATTTAAGAGCCTCACTACCACTTCATGCGTATCCGGTTCACGTTTCACACTCTTTAAGAATTTTCTGAAGCTGTCTAAGTCCTCCTGTACCGGCTTTAATCCGGAGAGCATTGACCACTCGTTTTCTTTCATCTCCGGAGTGACCGTAAACATATTCTCAAAAGTCGTGCAGATATAATAGTCCCTTTTCAGCACATCATATTCAAAAACATAGATGCCTGTCAGCTCATTTACATGCTCATATCTCTCATTATCCCTCGCAAGCTCGCTCATAAATGTGCTGTTGTCGAGCATTGCCCTGTAACGGGACTCCAGGAGCTGATTTCTGTCCAGATCTTTTTTCAGTTCATTAATATCCGTCGCCATAAGGAATATTTTTTCTATACCGCCCTCATTTCGACTGTCTATACTTACCGTAGTGCTGATACTGTACCAGTGCCAGCTCCCATCCTGATGGATAAAACGGATATGCTTACGCATACGTCTTTTATCTTTTCTAACCGCTTCTCTTAAGTATCCGGGATCAGTTACATACAAAAATTCCCCACGATCCCTGTAATGAACTACATGATCCAAAAAATATTTCCTAAGCCCGAGATAGTCCGTGAGCTGCTCTGACATAACAGCCATCACATTTTTTTCCTGTAAACGGACACAGGAACTCTCTGTCAGATCGATCTCCCACACCAGATCCGCTGTCTCGCTTAAGGCTATATCAAAATTCTTTCGGCTTCTTATGAGCTCTATTCTTTCTTTTTCAGGATCGACCCTCTGAAGTACTACGAGCCAGACGCCATTCTTTTCTCCGGAAACATGATAGATCCTTGCTTTTTTTGCTCTTCCTGTATCTCCGAACCACACTTCCGCGAATCTATTCTGTAAACTATCCGGATCATCTCCCGAGATCCACGAATCATCCTCTTCTCCGGGCACTTCCAATCGGATATCTTCAAGAAGCTCCGGTTCCATATTCTTCATGAAGGAATTCATATACACGATCCGGCCGTTAATGTCCATTGCATAAGCTTCTGTAGGCAGAGCATCCAGTATGCTCCTGATACGCTCCACATGCGTCATCTCCTGCGGCTCTGATATAAGATTATCCTGCTCTCTGATCTCCGAATCATATACTGCATAAGAATTTGCTTTACTTTCGATCGAATGTAAAAGCGCCTTCTCCGCTTTCTCAAGCATCATTTCAAATCCCGGTTTTGCCCCTGCAGGTTCAACCGCGATTCCTATATTTATAACAGAGTCATCTGCAACCCTGTAGTTTATCCATAGATTTCCGACTGCGCGGATAAGATAAGATGCTTTGTCATAAACAATTTCCCTGTCCTTTATATTCCGCATGCATACGACAAATCTATTTTCATCTGCGCGTCCGATCACATCATACGAGCGAAGTGACCGCCTAAAGATCCGGGCAATCTCGAGAACTGCCCTGTCCACCTGCTCTTTACCATTTCGATTAAGTAATGTGCAGTAATCTGTCAGTTCCACATACATCAGGTTATAGATCGCCGATTCTGTACTGTCAGAATAAGCTTCTTGTATCTTCGTTTCAGCATTTAGAGCACTGTCAAGTCCGGTGAGAATGTCCACTTTTTCCGAAATCTTACCTACATCCTCATCAGACAACTTTGTGTAGGTTCCGTATAAAAGCGCAGGGCGGTTGTTTTCGTCAAGGATAGTCTTTCCGATGACGCTGTACCAGCAGAATTTTCCCTCAAAGTCCATACACCTGAAGAACTCCTGCGTATCATTTGTATTATAAAAAATGGGATGAAAAAACATGATGGCCCGCTTTAGATCATCGGGGCAGATTTTCCCCGCGAGCTCCAGAGATTCACTGAAATCCATTATCCGTACCTGACACGGAATGAATTTCACAACATTTCTCGAAAAATTCATGACATCAGACTGGATGTCATACTCAAATACGATCGCCTCCATGTACTCCCCCTCACAAACGAAATTAGATGCCCCTACCCCAAAAGACGTCTGTACACAGTTTGACTATATTCTAGCAATTTACATTTTTTTTAACAATAGATTGACAATTTGTTCTGTAAAATGTACACCTTCGTGTTGCAGAAACACCTTATTCCAAATATTCGCTCATAAGGATATTGGAAACTTCCAGACCTTCGTCTGTATACGAATACCGTTCCCCTTTATGGATCAAATATCCGTCCCTTTCCTGCTTTTCAAGTATTTTTCCAAAAATGTCCGTAATATCCTGTCCGAAATATCTGTAAAAATCAATCGCCGAAACCCCTTCACAGGTTCTGAGTCCGAGGAACATAAACTCTTCCATTGCATCCCTGACAGAGAGAACAAAATCATCTTCACGTGTTTTTCCGGGATGTTCCATATAAGACGCATAAGATCTTATATTTGTAAATCTGTGATCACCGATAAGAGATGCCGCTCCGGGACCAAAACCTCTGTAATCACCCCTGTTCCAATAAACAAGATTATGTCTGCACTCATATCCGTCTCTTGCATAATTGGATATCTCATATCTTTTGTAACCTCGCTCAGATAACAGATCACGTACCATTCTGTCTGTCTCGGTTACAGACTCCTCTGACGGCAGATCAAGCTCGCCCTTTTCATACTTTGAATAAAACAGGGTTCCGGGCTCAACGATAAGCGAATATACCGAAATATGCTCCGGCTTAAGAGCCAATATGCCTTCAAGCGAAGACCTGAATTTTTCAGCAGACTGACCCGGAATAGACGACATGAGATCTACGCTTACATTCTTAAATCCCGCTTCTCTGACTTCATGATAAGTCTTCTTAAAATCCTCCACCGTATGAATACGGCCAAGTAGCCGCAGTTCCTCATCATTAAGAGACTGACAGCCTATACTGAGCCTGTTTATACCACATTCCCTGTAGATTCTGAGCGCATCCTTCTTCATCGTTCCGGGATTCATTTCCATCGACATCTCTGCATTCTCTGCAAAAGTATATTTCTTTCTCAGGGAATCCATGATCTCTGCAATCAAATGAGGCGGAACCCTCGAAGGTGTTCCGCCGCCAATATAAACAGTCTGCACTTCATACTGCAGTCCACTCTCCTCCGCTTCCTCGATCTCTCTAAGGACAGCGGTGAGATAATGTTCCATTTCTTCTTCCGTCCCTGCTAAAGACAAGAAATCACAATAACTGCATTTTTTTACACAAAATGGAATGTGAACATATATCGATAATGGAGACTTTTTCATATTATCCTCAATTATCAGAATCCAGCTTAAGTACGCTTAAGAATGCTTCCTTCGGTACTTCTACTGTTCCGATAGAACGCATCTTTTTCTTTCCTTCTTTCTGCTTCTCAAGCAGCTTCTTCTTTCTGGAAATATCACCACCGTAACACTTTGCAAGTACGTCCTTACGAACCGCACGAACTGTCTCTCGGGCAATTACTTTTCCACTGACAGCTGCCTGAATAGGGATTTCAAAAAGATGTCTCGGTATCTCGTCCTTGAGCTTCTCGCACATCTTTCTGCCTCTCTCATAGGCACTATCTTTAAATACTATGAAAGAAAGAGCATCCACGTATTCTTTATTTATCAGGATATCCAGCTTAACGAGTTCCGAAGTTCTATATTCCTTCATCTCGTAATCAAAGGAAGCATAGCCTCTTGAACGGCTCTTTAATGCATCAAAGAAGTCATAGATGATCTCATTAAGCGGCAGATCATACTTAAGGAGTACACGTGTAGTCTCGATATAATCCATTCCTGTCTGGATACCACGTCGTTCCTGGCAAAGACCGATAATAGCACCGAGGTACTCCGTATTTACCATGATCTCGGCAGATACTATAGGTTCTTCCATATGCTCGATTTCAGAAGGATCAGGAAGGTTTGCCGGATTAGTAAGATCCATCTCTGTTCCGTCAGTCTTAAACACTTTATATACTACGCCCGGAGCAGTAGTTACCAGATCAAGATCATACTCTCTCTCAAGTCTCTCCTGGATGATATCCAGATGTAAGAGTCCCAGGAAACCGCATCGGAAACCAAAACCAAGCGCTGCCGAGGTCTCCGGCTCAAAAGTCAGCGAAGCATCGTTAAGCTGCAGCTTCTCAAGTGCATCACGAAGATCCGGATAACGGGCAGAATCAGCAGGATAGATTCCGCAGTAAACCATGGAATTAACCTTTCTGTATCCGGGAAGTGCCTCTTCACAAGGGGTTACGGCACTTGTTACAGTATCACCCACTCGTGTTTCCTTAAGATCCTTTATCGAAGCTGTGAAATATCCAACCATTCCGGCTTCCAGACTGTCACAAGGTATAAATCTGCCTGCTCCAAAATAGCCAACTTCAACTACTTCATTTTCACTTCCTGTAGCCATGAAGCGTACTTTGTCGCCCTTCTTAATAGAGCCATCCATGATACGCATGAATACGATCACTCCACGATACGGATCATAAAGTGAGTCAAAGATAAGTGCCTTAAGAGGCTTATTCACATCTCCCGAGGGTGCAGGTATCTTATGCACGATCTCCTCAAGAACTTCCTCGATACCGATACCGTTCTTTGCGGAGATACGCGGAGCATCCATTGCTTCGATACCGATCACATCCTCAATCTCCTGAGCAACTCTCTCAGGCTCAGCACTCGGCAGATCGATCTTGTTTATAACAGGAAAAACATCCAGATCGTGATCCAGTGCGAGATAAACGTTTGCCAGTGTCTGCGCCTCGATTCCCTGAGCTGCATCTACAATGAGGATCGCTCCATCACAGGCTGCAAGTGCTCTTGACACTTCATAATTGAAATCCACATGACCGGGAGTATCGATCAGATTAAAGATATACTCTTCACCGTTTTTTGCCTGATATACCGTACGGACAGCCTGAGACTTGATCGTTATACCACGTTCCCTCTCGAGCTCCATGTTATCCAGGACCTGCTCCTGCATCTCACGCTCTGTAAGGAGTCCTGTTTTCTCAATGATCCGGTCAGCCAGCGTAGACTTTCCATGGTCAATATGTGCGATGATACAAAAATTTCTGATGTGATCCTGCTGCATCCTTTGCTCCTATATACCTATGATGTAAAGTGCCTGTCTATTCCGGAAATTCTACCATTACATACCATCCGCCGCCATCACCTACGCGGACAGACTTTACCGTACCATGAAGTTCTTTCAGTGCCTCCTGCTTTCTGAAATTACCTGACATGGCTATTGCCGGAATAATTGTATAATAAACTACGAGTCCTCCCTGGAGTTCCGATCTTTCAACCTCAACCTCCACTCCGGGCTTGATATGCTCGTACTCGATTTCCATCTTAAATTCCATTTCTCTCATGGATTTTTCGCCTCTTTAATTACGAAAAAAGCTCCAACGGTATAGAGGGATACCGCCGAAGCTTTTGTTTACACATGCATTCTAAAAATGACTTATGCCATCTTGTTTACTGCCTTTGTAAGACGGGAAACCTTTCTGGAAGCTGTACACTTGTGATAAACTCCCTTGGAACCAGCCTTCTCAATAGCAGAGATTGCATTCTTAAGTGCTGCATCAGCAGCTGCTTTATCGTTAGAGTCGATAGCTGCGTATACCTTCTTTACAGCGGTCTTTACGCCAGACTTCTCAGCCTTGTTAAGCTCTGCTCTCTTTGCGCTAGTAAGAACTCTTTTCTTTGCAGATTTGATGTTTGCCAACTCGATTACCTCCTATCCTCGAAATTTTAATTTATTCACGTTGCTTTTTCCGAGGCCTGACACTTGGCACAGGGTTTATGCATACTTGAAAAATATAATTTAAAAATCCGAATCTGTCAATACTTATCTTTTTACTTTTTTCGATAACACGAATTGCTTCGCTGCTATTGCAGCTCCCGCAATTCTAAAACACTCGCATTCCGCGTAATTACGCTACATGCTCGTGTTTTTGCGGGTTCCAAATAAAAAATCCTTTTTGTGCAAGCACAATCGGATTTTTTACTTTGAACCCTGTTATCATCACATAACTATATGCAGCATATGGATCGCGAACTGGAAATAGATCGTGAGTGTTACTGCATCGATTATTGTTGTGAGCATCGGTGATGCCATTACCGCGGGATCAAAGCCCAGTTTTCTCGCGCACATGGGAAGCGCGCATCCTACAAGGTTTGCGGATATCACAGCACCGATCATTGTAAGACATACTACAGCAGCTACTGTAGCGGAAATCTTATCAACTATCTGAAGCTTTATGAAATTAGCCAAAGCCAAAGTCAGACCACAGATAAGCGCTGTAATAAATTCCTTACCAAGAACTTTTCCAAGATCCCTAAACTCGATCTCTCTAAGAGAAAGTGCACGTATAACAGTCGTAGAAGCCTGTGAACCGCAGTTTCCTCCTGTATCCATGAGCATAGGTATGTATGCCGTAAGAACAAGATATGATCCAAGAGCTGCCTCATAACTCGTAATGATCTTTCCTGTAAATGTGGCAGATACCATGAGGAGTAAGAGCCATCCTATCCTCTTCTTAAAGAGCTTTGGCGGAGTCATCTTATCATAGGGCTCATCCGTAGGGATGATAGCAGCCATCTTCTGGATATCCTCTGTTGCCTCTTCCTGAATGATATCCACAACGTCATCGACTGTGATGATACCTACGAGACGCTTCTCCGAATCAACTACCGGAATAGAAACAAAGTCATATTTACTGATCACACGAGCAACATCTTCCTGGTCAGTAAGGGTATCAACAGAGATGACATTTTCTTCCATGATATCTCTGATAAGCGTCTCCGGCTTGCTTAGGATAAGTGCACGAAGTGCCACGATACCAATAAGCTTTCTCTGATTATCAAGGACATAACAGGTATTGATGGTCTCTCTGTCAATACCCGTTCGACGGATCTTATCAAGTGCATCCGCAACAGTAAGATCCTCTCTCAGATCCACAAATTCCACAGTCATTACAGATCCTGCGGAATCCTCCGGAAACTTAAGGAGATGATTTATATCCCTTCTTGTTTCCGCATTAGCATTAGATAAAAGTTTTTTTACAACGGACGCCGGCATTTCTTCCATCAGATCCGCAGCATCATCAGCCATCAGGTTGTTAATAATGTTCGTAGCCTCGGCATCGGTCAGGGATGTAATGATCTCCTGCTCTACATCTGTAGACAGGTACGCAAAAACATCCGCAGCCATATCCTTTGGCAGCAGCCTGAATACACGCAGCTGATTTTCTCTTGAAAGCTCTTCAAGAAGTGCCGCTATATCCGCCTCATTAAGATCCTGAAGGCGAACTCTGAGTTCGTTGTATCTCTTCTCATCAATTAATACCTGAGCCTCTTCTGGTCTCATAACGAATCCCTCCCTCTCCGCCTGCAGAATGGGGAGGCATACGAAAGAGACGGAAGTTCACTTCCGGTATTCCAAAATCGCTCTGCAGGCGGTATTACTATTCATTTTTTTAGTTTTGTTTTCAAGTGTCCACGATCGTTCAGGAACATCTGACATGAATAACCACCTGCCTTTCCGAATGATAATGTTAATCCTAACTTCCAAAAAATGCAATCATATGATGACTTTTAACCCTGTCATCATATTTTACTAAATGTTACTTCCGAGAAATATTGCAGGAGACAAAGCCTGAGAAGTGACAATGCCTCAGTTACAGCCTGCTCGCGGATAGACTGACGGTCGCCGTCGAAATCAAATTCTTTTACAACAGTCTTTTTATGAACGCAGCATGCGATAAATACCAGTCCTACCGGCTCTGTTCCGGAACCATCGTCAGGACCTGCATAGCCTGTGATCGCTATACTGCAATCAGCCTTTGCAGCCGCACATGCACCCTTAGCCATTTCCTTTGCCGTTGCTTCGCTTACGGCAGTATATTTCTCAAGTGTACGTCTGTGAACGCCGAGATACTTTCTCTTCGCCCTGTCAGAATAGGTGATAAAGCCCTCTTTCAATATGTCCGATGTACCCGGAACATTTACAAGACGACCTGTAAATAAACCTCCCGTACAACTCTCTGCTGTCGTGATCGTAAAATGATTTTCACGAAGGAGACGAACAACGGAGTTTTCGAGATTTTCATTCTCATCCGTTGTATATATCATCTCCCCGAGACGGGATTTAATTTCTTTAACTACAGGTTTCAGTACTTTTTTGGCGCTCTTTTCCTCTGTTGCCTCTGCCGTGAGCTTCAGATGAACTTCACCATTTTTTTCGCTGATCTCAGCCGAAGGGTTTCCCGACTGTATCAGATCCGAAATAGTATCACTTATCTTCTCCGGATCAATTCCGACGAGCTTCATTAATGCTTCTGCGCTTTTTTCTTCCAGGTTTTTCTCATCAGCCATTTTATTGCTCCTTATAAAGTCTTAACCGCGCACTGATCTCGAATTGTGACCTTAAACAACAGACGATCAGTCTGTATCCTTCATTACATCCTTGTTCTGAACCAGATATACTCCGAGGGAAATGATCGTAAGGATAACAGCGATCCACTTAAATGCTTCAGTGATCATCTGCACTGCGCCAATCTTTATATCCGCAACCACCAGACAGATCATTACCATCTGAGCAGCTGTCTTAAATTTTCCCCAGTAATTTGCAGCAATGACCTTACCCTGTTCCACTGCAACCAGACGAAATCCGCTTATTACAAAGTCTCTTGCGACTATGACTATTACCATCCATGCCGGGATCTTTCCCATAGCTGTAAGACAGATAAGCGCAGAACACACAAGCATCTTATCTGCCAGCGGATCCATGAATTTTCCGAAATTTGTGACAAGATTATATTTACGGGCGATCTTTCCATCAAGCATGTCCGTAAGGCTGGCGATGATAAAGATGGCCAGTGCGATCCAATTGGACATTTCTCCTGCGCAGTTCGTCATTAACACTGCAATAAAGAATGGGATCAGTATTACCCGGAACACTGTCAGTTTATTTGGCAAATTCATTTTTCAATTTCCTCCCTTAATCTGATATCGGTTCTCCGATAAGATCATATTCATTTGATCCTGTGATCTCAACCTTTATGAAATCACCGGTCATAAGCTCTCCACGGATATTTTCATCTCTTACAAATACATATCCGTCAACACCCGGGCAGTCTCTGTAGCTTCTGCCTATATATACATGGTCTTCCGGTATCCTGCCTTCAATGATTATATCCATCGTTTTTCCGATCTCATTTTCAGCATTTTCAAATGCGATACCCTGCTGAAGCTCCATTATCTCATTTCTTCGGCGTTCCTTGACATCTTCCTCAACCTGATCCGCAAATTTCTCCGCAGGTGTTCCCTCTTCAGGCGAATATGTAAAGTCTCCAAGCCTGTCAAAGCGCATTTCTTCGACGAATTTCAAAAGTTCTTTATGATCTTCTTCTGTTTCGCCTGGGAAGCCTGAAATCAGAGTAGTTCTAAGTGCAATATCCGGAATCTCCTCACGAAGAGTTTTGATAATGCGTACAAGATCATCGTGTGAAGTCCTGCGTCCCATAGACTTAAGCACATGATCAGACGCATGCTGGATCGGAAGATCGAGATAATGACAGATCTTCGGCTCCTCCTTCATGACCTGTATAAGTTCGGGAGTTATCTCCTCCGGATAGCAGTAAAGGATACGGATCCATCTGAATCCCTCAATCTCGCACAAACGATGGAGGAGTTCCGGAAGCATCTTTTTACCGTAAATATCTACTCCGTAAAGAGTTGTTTCCTGTGCAACAAGGATAAGTTCTTTAACTCCCTTGTCAGCCAGTTCTCTCGCATCCTTCAAAAGACTCTCCATAGGTACGCTTCTGAAAGAACCACGCACATACGGAATGATACAGTAAGTGCAGCGCTTGTTGCAGCCTTCTGCTATTTTCAGATACTCGTAATCGCCCTCTGTTGTTATGCTGCGCTCAGCCTCGGGATTAGCGAGACGATCTATGTCCTCACGAATGTCGATCTTTTTACCCTTGAGAACTTCATCTACTGCTTCTGTGATCTTATCAAAAGCTGTTGTACCGACGATGGCATCCACCTCAGGTATTTCCTCATGGATCTCATCTGCATAACGCTGTGCCAGACATCCCGCAACTACGATGCACTTAAGTTTGCCTTCTTTTTTCAGCTCAGAAACCTCAAGTATGGCATCGATACTTTCCTGCTTGGCATCCTTCACAAAGCAGCACGAATTAATGACTGCCACATCTGCGTCATTCTCATCATCTGTAAACTCATATCCTCTGTCGCGAAGGAGCGCGATCATCTTTTCAGAGTCAACCAGATTCTTATCACAGCCAAGTGAAATAAAAAATATTTTCAAATCTTACCTCTTTCTATCCGCGCACATCATATATGATACACGCAGTACTTTTAACTTATAAGAATACCGGCGTCTTTTCTCACAAGTTAAAAAAGGAGAAACAGTACAATACTGCTTCTCCCTTTAAGCCCTGATATCATCGGGGAAAAGTTTCTCTCCAAAGACGATCAGTCCTCTTCGTCCTCATCTTTGCTGGCAATTTTGAGTTTTCCCTGATACAGCTCATCAATTGCAACAGAAAGGGGTTTTCTAGCCTTAGGATCTACCATAGGCGCACTTCCGCCGATAAGCTGACGAGCTCTCTTAGCTGTAGCCAGCACGATGGAATAACGGCTGTTTACGATAGGAGCCTCTCCTTCCTGAACTTCTGAATTAACAACTTCCATCAGATCACCATAGGATGGATGTAACATAGATGCCTCTCTTTCTTAACACCAGTAAACTGCTAAATGTACGTTTATCAGATCTCTCTGAGTCCCGCACGAACCTCATTTATGAAATCAGCCTGTCTGGACGGCGTATAACGTGACGCCTCGATCATTCCATTAAGCCGTTTCGTACAATCTTCAACCACATCGTTCACAACGATGAAATCATAGTTTTCTATACCCTCTGATTCCTGGATCGCACGCTTCATACGCATATCGATCACCTCAGGGGTCTCTGTTCCGCGTCCTACAAGACGGCGCTTAAGCTCCGCTGCACTCGGAGGCATGATGAATACCAATAAAGCTTCGGGGAATTTCTTTTTTATCTGCATGGCTCCCTGAATCTCTATCTCAAGGATAACATTTTTTCCTTCCTGAAGCTGCTTTTCTACAAAAGCCTTTGGTGTACCGTAATAATTACCTACATACTCTGCATGCTCTATCAATTCATCATTCTTTATCATTTCTTCAAATTCCTCGCGGGACTTAAAGAAATAATTTACTCCGTCTACTTCACCCGGTCTGGGATTTCTGGAAGTAGCTGATACGGAAAGTGCATAATTATCATATTCTGATACGAGCTGCTTCATGATAGTTCCCTTGCCTGCTCCGGCAAATCCGGAAACTACCACCAGAATACCTTTCTGAACCACTTTTACTCCTTTTGTTACTTTTCCTCTGCTTTTTCCCTGAATCGCTCAAGCAGCGTATCAGGTGTCAGTGCAGAAAAAACAAGCTGACCATTTTCCAATATTATACAAGCCTTGATCTTTCGTCCATGTGTCGCGTCAATGGCAGTCCCGCTTTTCTTTGCGTTTTGCATGAGACGCTTTGCAGGCGCAGAATCAGGCATTATGATTGCTGTGATCTTTTCAGCATTTACGATATTTCCAAAACCAATATTAAATAGTTTACTCAATATTCTGTATCTGCTCTCTGACCTTTTCGATCCCGGTCTTTAAATCAATAGCTGCATCGCTGACCGCCAGATCATTTGCCTTGCTAAGAGTTGTATTCGCCTCACGGTTCATCTCCTGAGCAATAAAATCAAGGCGGCGGCCTATCGTTCCACCATCGGTAATAGCTTTTCTCATACTGTCGATATGGCTCTTAAGGCGAACGATTTCTTCATCGACACATATTCTGTCGGCAAATATCGTCACTTCCTGAACCAGACGTGCCTCATCGACCTGTGCATCTCCGAGAAGATCCTCAACCTTTTCTCTGAGCTTGCGCCTGTATTCCTCGACAACTTCAGGAGATCTCTGCTCTACAAAAGCAACCTGCTCTTTCATCTCATCAAGCTTTGCGATGAGATCCCTGCTGAGATTTTCTCCCTCGGCCTTTCTGGTTCGTACAACCTGCTCACATGCCTTGCGGACACACTTCTGGAGCTCTCTCCAGATAGCATCCTCATCGATTTCCGCAGACTCAGCGGTAAATACATCAGGATAACGTGACAGTCCCGAGATCCTTACGTCATTTTCCATGCCAAATTCTTCAGCCATCTGCTGAAGATAACGGTAATAATCATGCGCGACTGCGCTATTATAGCGGATAGTCTCAGTATTGCCGTCCATGCTTTCAAATGAAATGAAGACGTCAACCTTACCTCTCTCCATATATTCTTTAAGGAGAGTACGGATGGCACCCTCAAAGGGAGCCAACACTTTTGGCATCTTTATGCCTACTTCAAGATAACGGTGGTTAACGGTCTTGATCTCAACAGAATACCGTCTTCCTTCGCCCTCTGTCTCGGCTCTGCCGAAACCGGTCATGCTTTTAATCAATTCTAAGAATCCTTTCTTCCCCTCAGGATACTTGAAAATAACTGAACAGAACAGGCCATGGTTCCCTACCATAGCCTGTTCTTCTACATAGTTATTCTAATTATAAACAATACCTGCCTCGCCTGCAAGTTTATCTTTTTGAGTTGCGATACTGAACCGGTGTCATCTCATATTTCTTCTTGAACTGACGATTGAAATGCTCAACGCTCGGATAGCCCACATTCTCTGCAACCTTCTCAACCTTCATATTTCCGTTTCTGAGAAGTGTGCAGGCCTTTTTAAGTCGTATCTTCTGCACATTTTCACTGAAGGTTGCACCGCTCTTTTCCTTAATATATTTAGAAAGATACGGCTTTGACAGGAAAAATTCTCTGGAAAGATCGTCAAGTGTCACCGACAGATAATTTTCCTGGATATAGTTTACGATCTCTGTGATACGCTGATCCTTATCATTTCGATTGTCACGGATCGCCTCGAGCTGATTTACTGCTACTATAAGCGCATTGATGGATGAAGTGATGATATCCTCATCAATTCCTACGCCCCAGTAGTGCTTTCCGTTAGCAGTGATACCAACATATGTGCACGCCTTACTGGATGAACCGTGACTCAGCGCATGCTCCTCATAAGTAGTGAGCTCATAACTTATGTCAAAATAAGACTTGATCGCATTGCTTACCGCATCCAGACGACCATTTCCGTTTGCAGCCACGATAACATCTTTTCCGTTTCTGGAGATCGTAGCTTTTACAAGGATACCGTCGATCTGCTCAAAGTGACATTCTTTAATAGTAAATACACCATCATTGTGGACATATTTATCTTCAAAAATATGATATACACGCTCCGGCGAAAGCTCCGAGTGCTCTCTGTCCGAAATGCCCTTGACCGTGTATCCCACATCTTCCTGCATGGTCTTCGGTATCTGGAGGCCATAGTTCTGCTTAAGGATAAAGCTTACGCCGCCCTTTCCGGACTGTGAATTGATACGGATGACATCTCCGTCATACTCACGACCGAGATCTTTTGGATCAACCGGCAGATACGGTACGCTCCACGGACGGTCCATATGTGACTTTCTCCATGCAAATCCCTTTGCGATAGCATCCTGATGAGAACCTGAGAAAGCTGTGAACACAAGCTGTCCGGCATACGGCTGTCTTGCCGGGATCTCCATTCTGGTAAGTTTCTCATATATGCTTCCGATCTCATTAATATGTGAGAAATCGAGCTTTGAATCAACACCGTGAGTAAACATATTCATGGCAAGTGTTACGATATCAACATTACCTGTTCTCTCACCATTTCCGAAAAGTGTTCCCTCTATTCTGTCAGCACCTGCAAGCATTCCAAGCTCTGCATCAGATATACCGCATCCTCTGTCGTTATGAGGATGAAGTGAAAGTGTCACTGCATTTCTGTATTTCAGACTGTTGCTTATATATTCTACCTGTGTGGCAAATACATGCGGCATGGCATTTTCAACGGTTGTCGGTATATTGATGATAACCTTATTTTCTTCTTTCGGCTGCCATACGTCGAGAACCGCGTTACATACATCTACTGCATACTCAACCTCTGTTCCCGGAAAACTCTCCGGAGAATACTCAAAGGAAAAATTACCCTTTGTCTCATCAGCAAGTTTCTTTAAAAGTTTTGCTCCATCAATAGCGATCTGCTTGATATCCTCTTTATTCTTCTTGAACACCTGCTCTCTCTGAGCGACCGAAGTTGAGTTATAAAGATGAATGATAGCTCTGGGAGCACCTTCTACCGCTTCAAAGGTCTTACGGATGATATGATCTCTCGCCTGAGTCAGAACCTGAAGTGTTACATCATCCGGAACCATCTTTTTCTCAATAAGAGTTCTTGCGAACTTATACTCAGTTTCCGATGCAGCAGGGAAACCAATTTCTATCTCCTTAAATCCGATGTCAACAAGCATACGGAAGAAATCTAGTTTCTCTTCAAGACTCATCGGTTCGATAAGTGCCTGATTTCCGTCTCTAAGATCTACGCTGCACCAGATAGGAGCCTTCTCTATATGATCCTTCTTTACCCAATTGTAAGTAGGATTTTTCGGCATAAAATATTGAATGGCATACTTGTTTTCATCATACATAACTGCTTCGACCTCCTTAGAAGCAAAACCGTCAACTTTTTTGATGTATGTTATGTTATCACTTTAACCGCATAAAGTGTAGGGACAATTTTAATATGTTGTGTTGATCTTTCTTAATGCAAATATGTCTGCAATGTTTTTTATCGACAGTATCTAAGCCATTTTTTACCCATGATTCATTTTTTTGAACATGAAAATTTAAATCAATAATTTATGACAAAAGTAACAAAAAAGTCGCAAAAAGGCTTTCCTCTTCAAAATGAAAAGGAAAGCCCTTAAAACTTTAATTTATCTATTTCCCTTAAAAAGAGTTCCGACCTTTTTTCCCTCAACTATATCATAGAGCGATTCAGGTCTTTCTCCATTAGTCACGATAACACTGATTCCCTGACCGGTAGCAAGATCTGCTGCCTGGATCTTTGTCCGCATGCCGCCGGTGCCTCTCCTGGAACCTGCGCCGCCTGCAAGTTCATACAGACTGTCATCTATCTTTTCTATCCTGTCGATCAGCTTTGCATCCTTGTAAAGACGAGGATCCTTATCAAAGAATCCGTCAATATCAGAAAAAATAACAAGTATGTCAGCCTGACAAAGAACGGAAACTACTGCCGACAGCATATCATTATCACCAAATAACCTGTCTGCAGACTCGATCTCAGTATAGCTTACCGAATCGTTTTCATTAACTATAGGAATGATCCCCTGCTCTAAAAGAGCATTAAATGTATTGGTAAGATTTTCCTTCTTTTCTTCCTGTCTGATATCCTCAGCATTCAGAAGTATCTGTGCGACCGTCTTATCATAATAACCAAAGAACTTATCATAGAGAAACATATTCTCGCACTGTCCGACCGCTGCCGCCGCCTGTTTCATCCTCATGGTAGTCGGTCGCTCCGGAAGTCTCATTTTATTTGTGCCGACCGCGATCGCTCCAGAGGATACCAGAACAACTTCATTTCCCATATTCTGTATATCCGAAAGGACCAGCGCCAGCTTTTCCATCCTGCGCAGATTACTGTGTCCAAGCTCATTTGTAAGCGTGGACGTACCAACCTTTACCACAATACGTCTTCTCTTAAGTCCCATCGTCCTATCATGCCTCCTGTATAATCAGACTGATTATACCATAGAGCGCAGCACCGCAGAATGATATTATTTACTGACCTTACTGAAGTTTTTTCATCTTACGGACTTCAAAGAAGTCTTTTATCTGCGCCAGCAGTTCATCTCTGGTCATAGATTTTAGCAGATACCCGTCAGGTTTCAGTCCCACAACCTTAAGTACGCTCTCCCTGTCACCTTTTCCGGTGAGGAACATGACCGGTATTGAACTGGTGGATGCATCATCACGTATCATCTGCAGAACCTGTGGTCCGCTTGTCACAGGCATCTCATAATCCAAAAGTATCAGATCCGGCCTGTTATTAGCCAGATACGTAATGGCACGCATTCCCGAATTTGCCATAGTTACCTTATACGGACCTGTCAGCCATTCTTTCATGAGTTTGAGGAACATAACATCATCATCTACGATCATGATAGACTTTTTCTCCGATTCTTCAGAGTTTACTTCTATCACCGCATTGAGTTTGTCTAATAGATCCCGCACATTAAGAGGCCGTAAAAATCGGCTGGTGACTATCTGAGGCGTAGCTTTCCTGTCAAAATCAAAAAATTCATCATTGCTTCCTATGATGAACAGGAGCTTACCTTTTTCCAGCACCACTTCTTTTAGATAATCCAATGTATCCTGAATTTCTTCAATATAATCTCCCAGATAGAAAACGATCATATCGGCAAGTTCGATCTTTCCCGAAAGATCCTCAACATCCGGCAGCGCAGGAACCACTTCATATCCCCCTTCCTCCAGATTGGAGGTAATAGCTCCCACCATGAAGGTAGAACCCTTACTGATAAGGATTATCTTCTTCTCCATTGCCTGCTCCTTCCCCATTATCCATTCAATAGATCTTCTACCGCATCCCAGTCAAATTCAGACACTTTTTTTCTGAGTATGATGATCTTTTGTTGTTCTTTATCAGGTATACGATATTTCATAATTGACTGTATCAAAAAATCAATACTGTCATAATCCAGTGCTTCCACACATTCCTTTATGGATCCGTATGCTTCATCAAGCGCCGACTGTGGAATTTCCTCTTTTGACGGATCGTTCATTTCCGCTTTCCACTCTTCTGTATCATCATGAATAAACGGAGCCAATATATCCAGATACTTTTCGTATTCATTTAGAAGCACCGGTGTCTTTTCTCCGATCTCCGCGTCATCTATAGCCCCTTCAACACTGGCATTTTCCAGTTCTTCCGCCATTTTCGACAGTTCCGATGCTCCTATCATCCTTGCAGAACTTTTTAACGAATGAACCTTTATATTATAATTATGAAAATCTTCCCTCTCATAAAATAATCGGATATTTTTTATATTTTCTGATATGTTATCTGCAAAAAGTTGTAACGCTTTCATAAAATCTTCTGCAGACCCTGTATTACGTATACCCGTTCTGTGATCAATCCCATTAAGTTCAGTAACCCACGGCTCAAGTTTCTCAATCTCATCAATATCCTGCGACTCATCAATCTGTATTATTTCAACCTTTTCAGGTGGAAGCAGTCCGATCATCGCCCTTTCTAACCGGGCACTGTCTATGGGCTTCGTCATATAGTCCACAAAACCTGCACTTATATAATTTTCTCTCGCACCGGAAATTGCATTTGCCGTGAGAGCGACCACAGGTGTTTCCTGATTAGGATGCTCATGATCTTTCCGGATAAGTGACAGAGTTTCCATGCCATCAAGTTCCGGCATCCTGTGATCCAGGAAGATTATGTCATACCTTTTCTCCTTGATCATCATCAGGCACTGTTTACCACTTGTTGCAGTATCGATCTTAACTCCTGTCTTCTTAAGAAGTCCACGTACAACCGTAAGGTTCATTTCCGTATCATCAACAACCAGTATCTCTGCCTTAGGAGCTCTGAAACTCTCCTGATAGCGCGGCTGATCATTTAATGTCCTGTCAAAACTAAGCGAAATGTCACCAACTGCTTCCCAACTATTAATCTGCTGAGGAACTGAAAAATGAAAGTTCGAACCCTCTCCATAAACACTTTCCAATTCCAGCTTACTGTCCATGAGTCCCAGCAATTTCTGAGTAATACTCATTCCGAGGCCGGTTCCCTCTATTGTACGGTTCTTTTCTTCCTCTATTCTCTCAAACGGAGCAAAGAGCTTCTGCACATCTTCCTCTTTTATGCCGGCTCCCGTATCCTTAACAGAGATCTTCAGGTCAATACTTTCCTCACTCTTTTTTTCATATCTTATAGAAAGTGTTATGCTTCCTTTTTCCGTATACTTTACAGCATTTGTAAGTATGTTTAACACAACCTGCTTAATCCGTATCTCATCTCCGCGAAGAAGATGCGGCATTTCATGATCTACATCCACTATCAGATCCAGTTTCTTCGCATCAACCCTGCTCCGGATCATATTTACGAGATCGTTGACCACAGAACTCAGCTCATAATCAACCGGGATTATCTCCATTTTTCCAGCCTCTATCTTTGAGAAATCCAGAATATCATTTATGAGACCGAGCAGTGTTTTTCCTGCACTTTGTATATTTTTTGCGTATCTGAGTATAGTCTGATCCTCAGACTCACGAAGGATCATTTCATCCATTCCAAGTACTGCATTTATCGGAGTTCTGATCTCATGAGAAATATTGGATAAAAAGCTGGTCTTTGCATCATTCGCTGCCTTTGCGATCTTTAACTCATTTTCAAGCAAAACCTGCTTTTCCTTATCCGCGATATAAGTCAGAAGTTCCGACGCAGTCTTATCTACCGCATGGTACAGTGACTCCACTTCATCACCGGTCTTTACTTCCAATGCATGTATCTTTGCCAGACTTTCTCTCCGTTCTTCATCACTGTTATACGCCAGCTGATCCATGGCAGATGCTACACCAAGGATCGGATGGACGATCTTACGCTGTGCATACGCATCTATGATAATGACCAGTACCATCTCAACCATAAGAAGAGAAAAGATCATCTGCAGATAAAACGAAAACTGATTTTTCAGAGTATTTAATACTCTGTGCGCCTCTTCCTCATCTCCTTCTTCATCATTCATTGCTCTCGACTGATCTATAAGTGTCTGTTTTAATTCATTGATCCTTTTACGTGCCTCGGGAGACAATCCATCCGACAATCTCTGCAAAGCCTCGATCTTTGCCATTATTTCTTCTTCAGTTTCTTTTAATGGTTTGTAAGAATCATCCAAATCCGAACCTGGATTCAGATATGCACTTCTCCACTCATCATCCGTCAGATTACCGACTCTTCTGCTTCCACCCGTTTTCCAAAAATCCAACTGTAGAGAGATCGTTCCGTTCAATGTATTTACTATGAGGATATTAACGAATACTACGGATGCGATCATCATCGTCGTTGCAGTAACAAGAATTATCGTTGTTATCCTGCGCCGGAGCGATCCATGTGCACTGTCAAATATGTTCTTTTCTACGTGCTTTCTGAGATTTTTATCCTTTATATAGTGCTGACTGTTTCCAAAGAAGAGCAGGATCCGGTCCGGTGCATATCTATAAAAAAGAAGTATCAGAACAACAGCAAGAAGAACTCCTGGGATAATTCGTCCGAAAGATCTGACCATCCCTGCAAAAACAGCAGTCACGTCCTTGTTCCCTACATACGATTCCACGGAATAGACTATAAACATAAATAATTCTTCTACGCTGGTGATGAGAATGATATATCCGATAACTCCACGAACAGTCCTAAACCACCCTTTAGCAGAAAAAATCGATGCTAGCATACAGATAAGCAGCAGAAAAACGCCTTTTCCGACTCCCGCCCCTGTAGTGATGGCGAGAATGAAATAAGACAATAAGGTTACAGCCGCCCCCTGAAAACCACCGCAGATAGATGATACCAGAAGTGTACCTGTAAACTGCACGCTTAACAGGCCGTCATTCTGAAACATAAAAACCAGATTCAGAATAAGACCGGCAGTACAGATAACACTCATCCAAAAGGCTCTGTCCGTATCATATTTTAACCAATCCAGGATCCTCGTCTTTTTCATTATTTAAATAACTCCTCTTATCGTTCATGAAAAGAATCCGTTTAGGTTTTTTATCGGCATTTCTTCATACATAAAAAAGAGATACCGCTAAACGTTCTCACGCTTTACGATATCTCTTTATCGCTCTCACTCTTTTACAAATCCAGATTCGTTATAGATGTATTTGTACTCATTTTTTACGTTTTTATCCTTTTCATTAACCGATATTAAAATATCCTTCTCTCCATCAGCATTTAAATCGACATATTTTCTATCTATAATCACCTCATCACACGGGTATTCTTCTGCTTCTGTTGAATCAATCGGATATTCTATATCTAAAAATTTTAAATCATTCTTTGACACAAAAAAATAATCTTTATAATGAACATAGCCGTCTTTTTCTTTATTACTTTTTTTAACCGATATTCGATAACACTTTTGTTTCTCATCCATCCAGCCGGACGATTCCAAATCCAAGCCGTCTTCAATTTTTACAATATCATTCATCAATATATTTAAATCTTTATCATCCACATATTGAAATGTTCTTAAATCATCTCTACTATCAAATATTTTTACAAATCCCCCACTTATGTATTTGTACTTATAATTTTGATATTTAAAACTCCCCTCTATGCATTGAGATTCCTTGTCAATCCGGGGATTTGGTATTGATTCAAAAAACTTATTGTATCTAAATTCACCGTCATTATAAATATAT
The DNA here is from genome assembly GCA_947170415.1 of uncultured Lachnospiraceae bacterium. Classification (GTDB taxonomy): domain Bacteria; phylum Bacillota; class Clostridia; order Lachnospirales; family Lachnospiraceae; genus NK4A144. Next base: position 22,992 of record CAMVTN010000008.1, read on the forward strand.
GCACAATAATACTTTGTTCCTGCCGCTCCCTGTTGACCTAAAAAAATCACTATATCCTTATTCCCGTCAAAAGTTACATCTTCGTATTTAGCCTCAAAATCACACATTCCAAAAACATATCTATCCGAATCAAACGAATTTTTCTTTGACGGATATTCCACCTTTAATTTCTTAATTTTCCCATCTTTCCTTACAAAAAAATAATCTTTCAAATGCAGATACTCATCCTCAATCTCTTTATCTCTCCTGATACCTACCCTATAGCACTCCTTGGAATCATCAATCCAATCCGAGAAATCAACATCATACTTCTCACCTTTATCCAATGTCCTATTGATTTCCGTATCAAGTACATTATCCCCTGTTTCGGAAACAAAATTTTTTTCATCACATTCTGTTTCTTTTAATTCTTCATTTTCACAATTTAAATTTATCGCGTTAGCTGAAATCTCTACTACCTCCGTTGAATCTTTAACTGATTGAATTATTCCACATCCTGCGAAAAGTATAATATACATAGTTAACATTAATGCAAATATCAATTTTCCTGTCTTTGGCATCGCATCCCTCTTCTTCATGAAAATATATGTACTTTTTCCAACTCCTCATTTATCCTCACATAATAATCCGCTCGTTCTTTAAAAAATACAGGCTCCAAACCAATCGGTTGAGAGCCCGTAAAAAAACCATTAATTAAATAAATTCTCACTTACAATTTGCTTTTTCCTTCACGGCAGAAATCTCCTCAAGCGTGACATCCATATACTTACATATTTTAGATTCTGGAAGATTATCTTTCAGCATCTCAAGGATATGACGTTCTTTATCTTTGGAAATAGCTTCCTGGTTGTATTTTTCCATCAATTCACACATAGAATTTAATCCTCCTTCCGTTTCTTTAAGTTTCTTAACTTCACTAGAAAATTTAGGAAACTTGGGATTGTTAACCTCTTTTTTTACAAAACAAGACATAAGATCTGCTATGTCTGTCCCGTCATCGACAGCCGTATTAACGAATATCTCTTTAAGGCCATCATCAATAACGTCATTTGTCTCTCTGATCACTTTGTCTACATGATAGATTGTCTTTCCTTTAGCAAGGAAATCAAACTCTGATATATAGACGATGCATACGTTAGCAACTTCTTCGAACTTATCGCCCGGATCTGACTCCTTTACGGTAATGCTTGATGCATTGAATCTGGCTCTACGCAGATGATCATCATTGTTAGCACGCTGCACCTCGATATTGCATTTACTGCCATCGCCTAGCGTACACAGTGCGTCTAGTCTTACCGAGCGACCGTAGATATTTCGTCCACTGCTTTGGACAATCACATCTTCAACAACTAATTCGTTATCCTCTAATATTGTACGCAGTATTTCCTCACATACTTCCTTATTTGAAGCAAGCAATTCAAAGAAAACATCGTCAATAGGACGAAAATCTCGAACTTTAGCTCTTTTTTCTTCTAAAGTCAATTTGTTACTCATATTGATTCCTTTCTCTGCCTTCTAATTCATGTGTTGCATCTATACAAACAGGGAAAGGATAGCCTCACCCTGATTAATTTCTCTCACAGGGCGAAATACCCATATATTTTCTATGATAATCAAATTCTATACATTAACCTGAATAATTCACGTTCTTTCGGATTATCCGCATAGTTACTGCCTTGAGAACGCATATTAATTTCACCCAGCAGGTGAAAATATTGAGGGTATTTTAAAAGTCTCAATTCTGTTAAAATTTAGGTGTCGAATCCAAACATTTAACAAAAAGAGACTTTATATGCATAGTTTAGATTATAAAACCCTCGAAAGCAATAAGCGATTTAAAATTAATTTTGGTGACAGTGATAATCTGATGCAGGTCATGTATCAGATCATTGCTGCTTATAATGAGGATAACTGCGCTGATGAGCTCTCAAAAGAACCATTATTCACCGCCATCTTAGAGAAGGAACGCCTTGTTCAAAAAAATGATTATTAATTTGATTATTTGCAGTGGTCGGGTTGTCATGAATAATTCAGGTTAATTTGATTATTTGCACTGGTCAGGTTGTCATGAATAATTCAGGGTCAATATTTACCCACCCCACATTTCTTAAAATTTGCGGTAGTTCCATTCTTAAAAATCCCAAGACTTCCTTAAAAAATCTGCGTGCAACATAATATGTGCATAGCGAGCTTTACTCTTATGGGAATTTCCTATAAGCATAAAAACGGTTTCATGTAATGCTTACACATTACACGAAACCGCCAATTAGGAGTTTAATTATGGATTTGATTTCTTCTTACTTAACTTTCAGCATCACTTTCAGTGCATCAGTCTTGTTGGTAAGTGCCTCTTGGTATGCTTCATTAATATCAGCAAAATCATACTCATGTGTTACAAGAGGCTTTACGTCGATAGCACCCTTTGCAACAGCTGCGATTGCTTTCGGATAGATATTTCTGTAACGGAATACAGAAGTGATGGTTACTTCCTTATCCATAATTTGTGCGAAGTTATAAGCAATCTCAGGTTTTACGGAGAGACCTACGAGACAAATCGTACCACCTCTCTTAACGAGGAACGGTGTCTGCTTTATCGTTACTTCACTTCCTGCTGTCTCAAATACCTTCTCAGCTCCTGCTCCGTCAGTTGCTTTCTTAACCTCTTCAAAAACATCCTGCTCACCGCTGTTGATCACCACATCTGCGCCCATCTTCTTTGCAAGTTCCAGCTTTGCAGGGATTAAATCAGCTACTATTATCTTACCTGCACCGTGTGCCTTGCAGGAAAGAAGTGTTGTCATACCGATAGTACCTGCCCCAAGGATCACAACGCTTTCGCCCACACCTACACTTGCCTGATTTGCCGCATGGAAGCCAACTGAAAGCGGCTCTATCAAAGCACCTTCCTTTGTAGTAACATTTTCAGGGAGCTTAAAGCAGTAATCTGCCGGAAACTCTATAAATTCTTCATTGCATCCGGGAACAGGCGGCGTAGCCAAAAATTGTACATCCGGGCATAAATTATATTTACCCTCTTTGCAGAATTCACAGGTTCCATCCACAACCCCAGGCTCAAGACACACCTTGTCGCCAACCTTTACGTTTGTAACACCTTCTCCTACTTCTACTACTGTTCCTGCCGCTTCATGGCCGAGCATGTAGTCCTGGGACAAATCCACTTCATAAGCGCCAACACGTCCACTGTGGTAGTAATGAACATCCGAGCCGCAGATACCAACGTATTCAAGAGAAACTACCACTTTTCCCTTTCCAGCTGTCGGCTTCTGCATTTCCTTTATGATCATATTGTCAAGTCCGCGCATAAAAGCGCCTTTCATTGTTCCCATAGTACCCTCCTGTATCTTATATGCAACGGCAGTTCCCGCTGCCGTTGCCGCTTTGTACAATTTTTAATTTATTTTGCAAGTGAACCGTCTGCCGAAATTTCTCCATTATCTACATAAATCTTGATATAGTCTTCAACGTTATCAGCATTGATCTCCGGTGCATCAACAAAGTCATTTACATCTGTAACTGCCATCTCACCGTTTACAACCTTTTCTGCATATTCCATATTCTTCTTTGCAAGCTCAGATGCATCCTGAAGTGCTGTACATGTAAGGAGACCTTCTTTAATAAGGAGACATCCCTGTGCAGTTCCGTCGACGCCGTATGCCAGGAAGTTTGATTTTCCGTCAACTACGTAATCTGTATTGTCTCTGATCGCTTCGATCGCACCTGCTGCCATGTTGTCATTCATGGAAATGATAGCGTCGATATGAGTTCCGGACTGAATCCATGCTTCCATAAGTGTCAGAGCTTCGTCGGAATTCCAGTTTGCATAATCCTCATAAAGGATATTTACGTCAGATCTCTTACTGAAGAAGTGAGTATCCCATGCCTCACGACGTTTCTCTGCGTGATAATTTCCGGACGGACCGCGGAAAACTACTACATTTGCATTTTCAGGAATTTCCTTAACAGCTCTGTCCGCACCTACAGCCGCCTGAGCTTCCGGATCAGCATCTACAGTACCTGTTCCTGCAAGTACGGAGAGATCATCTCCACCGTCAAGGTCATTCTGATGTGTTGTAGGATTTGTTGTAATAACCGGGATTCCTGCTTCTGTAAGTTTCTGAACATAGGGAGCCTGAGCTGCATTGTTATTTGACTGAACGATCACAAGATCATATCCCTTAGTGATTGCGTCCTCCAAAAGTCCATTTTCTGTATTATCATCAGCATCACCTGATACACATGTAAGCTCAATATCATCATAATTGCCCGCAGCTTTCTGCATCTCATTTGTGAGCCATGCAGCAAACGTGTCAGCTGAAGCTCTTGCAACAAAGCAAACCTGTTTTTTCTCACCGGCGGTCTCTGTCTTTTCTGCCGCCTGACTTCCTGTGCTCTGCTCCGTCTGTGCTGCTGAACCTGCTGCCTCTGCCGGCGTCGCAGAACCACTGTTACCTCCGCATGCTGTGAGCATAGCTGCCATTGCCAGTGAAAGAACTACACTTACGACTTTCCTTTTCATTTAATTTCCTCCTATACACACTTCCCATATTGTTGTGTTTAAATGCCACACCTCTTTCCTTCCCCATGCGGCATCATATTGATAAACATGCCCTTCGCATGTTTATTTACTTTATGCAGCAGCATTCCCGTTTACCTTTGATTTCTTGTCTTCCGAAACCATAATGGTTTTATGTGACTGTTTCGACTTACTCACTACATCAAACGCAACCGCGAGAACAATAATCACACCTTCGATTATTTCCTGGATGTAAGCATTTATTCCAAGAAGATTCATGACATTCTCAAGGAAACCAATGATAAAAGCACCTGCGATAGTTCCCGGTATCGTTCCGATACCGCCTGTCATTGATGTACCGCCAACGATCGCCGCCGTAAGACCTGTCATCTCATATCCGACTGCTCCATTCGGAAGACCCGCATTATTTCTCGCCATAAAGATCACTCCTGCAAGTCCTGCAAGAATTCCATTTATGATAAACGCCTTGTAAATACTCTTCTTAGTGTTGATCCCACTTGCTTCTGCAGCTCTCCTGTTACCTCCGATCGCATATATTCCGCGTCCAAATCGTGTATTACTCATCACATACCAGACCCCTGCCGTAAGCAGCAGAACTATCAGTACCGGAACCGGAAGGAAAGATCCGATCATTCCCTGACCTATCTTTACAAATCCACCAAGCTGCAGGATATTCTGTCCACCTGTATAGTAAAGAGCGATACCTCTGGCTATCTGCTGCATACCAAGTGTTGCGATAAACGCCGGAACATTAAAATTTGCAACAAAAACAGCGTTAAAGAGGTTACACATGATGCTGACTGCAACTGCAACTATCACTGCAAGTATGAGTGACTGCGTCCCCTTATACATTGTCGCTGCAAGGCATCCCGAAAGCGCCAAAACCGATCCCACCGATAGATCAATGAAACCTCCGACTATCAGGATCATTTCTCCATATGCTATGAGAAGTCCTACACAAAGCTGCCTCGTAACATTGATCATGTTGCTGCTTTTCAGGAAATACGGACTTATGAGACTGCAAGCAATAAACAAAACCAAAAGAACCAGATATATCGCATATTTCTGCAATCCCCCGTTTAATCTGACACTCTTCATGATACGAACTCCTCCTGCTGATTATTATTTTCTTTCATTGCATATCTCATGATCGTCTCCTGATGGAAGCTCTCTTTATCAATACATCCTGTAATGTACCCCTGACTCATCACATATATCCTGTCGCACATACCGATAAGTTCCGGCATTTCTGATGAAACCATGATGATCGTCTTACCCTGCTTTACGATATCCGTCATCAGCTTATAAATTTCAAACTTAGCACCTACATCAATACCACGCGTAGGCTCATCAAGTATCATGACTTTAGGCTCACACAAAAGCCATCTCGCAAGCAGAACTTTCTGCTGGTTTCCTCCTGAAAGAGATGCGATCGGTGTATCAAGCGTGGGAGTCTTTACATTCATCTGCTTAAAGACCTTTGAAACATCATCCATTTCTTTTCCCTTATGCGTATATCCACCAAATATAAATCTCTCAAGATTTCCAAGACTGGCATTTTCCTTAACACTTCTGACCGGTATAATACCGTCCTCCCGCCTGCTCTCGGCAAGCATTACAAGTCCGTTCTTTATTGCATCTTCGGGGCTCTTTATCTCTACTTCCTTCCCATCGATAATCACTGTACCCGTATCGTGATGATCGAGCCCGAATATTGCTCTCATAGTCTCTGTCCTGCCTGCACCTACAAGTCCTGCAAAACCGACTATTTCTCCTTTTCTTGCTTCAAAATTAATCTTTGCGAACATATTTTTTTCATTAAAGTTTTTTACTTCAAAGATCTTTTCTCCAAGCGGAATATTCTCCTTTGGATAGACATTATCCATTTTCCGTCCAACCATTCTGGAAATAACTGTATCAAGATCTATGTCCTTTGCCCGGTCTGATGAAACTACCGTTCCGTCTCTAAGTACAGTAATATCATCCGCGATCTTAAACACTTCATCCATCTTGTGGGAAATATATATGATAGCTACTCCCTGCTTTTTAAGTTCTTCTATCTTCTTAAATAAAGAAGCGACTTCTCTCTCCGTGATCGATGACGTCGGTTCATCCATGATGATCACTTCTGCGTTATTGCTGACAGCTTTCACTATCTCTAACATCTGTATATCTGAAACCGTGAGGGTCTTAAGCTTTTGTTTTGGACCATACGGCAGTTTCTCATCCTTTATAAACCTCACTGCTTCACTGTGAACCTTTTTCCAGTCGACTGCTCCAAATCTGTTTACCGGCAGCTTTCCAAGAAACAGATTTTCTTCTACTGTAAGTTCCGGAACATAATTCAATTCCTGCGGTATCATCGCTATACCATATTGAGAAGCTTCGATAGGATTACGAATAGTTACCGGCTTCTCATCTATATAGATCTGTCCTGCATCCGGTTTATACTGACCGTTTATGATCTTCATCAACGTAGATTTTCCTGCACCATTCTCCCCGCAAAGAGCATGCACAGTCCCTTTTCTCACAGAAAACCTGATTCGATCCAGAGCCTTTACTCCCGGAAAGGATTTTTCTATCCCTTCTACACGCAGTTTAATATCTTCTGCCATCTTTAGCCCCCCACTTATTAAACTTGTTTTTAATTTTCTTTTTTAATTAACTTTAATAACTTGAGCACATTCTATCCCTTATTCATTTTGATGTCAATAATCGACAGAAAATTTATTTAAGTTGGTTGTTTTAAACAAAAAACAGCCTTGATTTTCTACCTGCACCCAAGTAAAAAATCAAGGCATTCCTTTCAAAACTTCATTTATATGTTTTCAATATACTTTCCTATAAAGTTCAGCGCAGCTCCTACAGCTGACGCTTCCCGCTTAATAATACACGGTTTTACAAAATCTGTTTTTTCATCATACGGATTTAATTTCTTTATACGTTTTTTCAGCTCAATCATGTAATTTTCCATCATTCCGCCAACATAGCCGCCGAGAACAATATCACAATCGTATATCATCCTTATATTAACAACAACGATTGCCAGATAATCCAAATATTCAGAAAAAATCTTTGTTAGCGCTTCATCTCCATTTTCAACGCGTCTAAAAAATTCTGTCAAATTGCCCTCTGTCTGATCCGCAAGAACTCTGGCATTACAATACGCGTTTACACACCCTCTCTGACCGCAGTAGCATTTCTTTCCTTTTACCGGAACTATCTTTGCATGACCTATTTCCGCACTTCTGCAATCATCTCCCAAAATTATCTTTCCGTTATACAGACTGGCTCCACCTACAGAATTGCTAAGCATCAGATAAAAGAGATTTCTGCCGGAATAAGCATCATCCTGACTGTTTCTAAAATACATTTCCGCATATCCTGCAGAATTTGCGTCATTAAACACCCGGATATCATACTGAGACAGCTCCTGAAACCGCTCACAGACATTTTCCGGAACCTCGACAATCTTACTGTATACAACACGATTTGTTTCATAATCAACAATGCACGGCAGTGATAATCCAACGCCCAGAATCCTGTCTGATGATATGTTATTATCTATAAGAAGCTTTCTTCCCTTAGCCAATATGTCTTTATAGCACTTCGGATCATCTGTAAAATTAAACTGTTCACGATTGATGATACCAACTATCTCACCGGAAAGGTCAAGCACAGCGATCGTCAGATGATTCTGTGTGATATCGATTCCCATTGCGTATTTCGCCTCAGATACACACTGATATTCACGCGCCATCCGCCCGCCTGTTGTCTGTCTTTCTTCAAGAACACGTACTGCACCTTCTTCGATCAAACTATTCAGATGCTGAGTAACAGTAGGGATACTCATTCCCGCTAAAACAGATATCTTCTGTATCGGCATCTTCCCCTGCCGTAAGAGCAGCATATATACTTCATGTCTGTTTGCCTTTCTAAGTTCTGCTCTGTCTGCCATAATAATCTCCTCTATAAGCACAAGTTTAAATCTTTAAAGCTAGTATAGCATAATATCACTGTTTTTAAAGTATCTTTAATAAGTTTTCTTAAAAAGTATGTTTTTTAATTTTATCAGCAACTTTCAGAAGGCTTACATGCAAATATTTCCTGCCCACGGTCAATTTGTAAACATTTAACAACACATTGTTTATATTGGCAAGTTGAAAAATTCTCGATAAATAGATAATTTTGACTATAGCAATTTTAAAGTTTCTTAAATATGTTGTGCAATATTTTTAATATTTTGCGTATTTTTAATTTATTATATTGCACTTTGCCTAATTGTATGATAAAGTGAACACAGTTGAATGAATTGCCACCTGAGACGAGAGAACATGGCGACCCGAAGCAGTTTTTCTAAACTGCCCTAAGTGTATTGCTATGTTCTTTTATTATGCGATGACAAGGGGCAAAAGTAAAAAATCCGCTTGTGCCTGCACATGAAGGATTTTTTATTTGGGCCCCGCAAAACACGAGCATGCAGCGTAATTACGCGAAATGCGAGTGTTTTAGAATTGCGTGAGCTTCGTAAGAAGCGTAGCAATTCGTGTCATCTTCAAGGCAAGGGACAAAATCAAAAAATTGTACATTAGGAGTCGCGCATGTTGTGTAAGGAATTTATCGAAAAAGTTGAAGACAACCCGATCATTGCTGCAGTAAAAGATGACGAAGGACTTCAAACATCCCTTACAACCGAAACAGGAGTCATTTTTATTCTCTATGGGGATATCTGTACGATCCCTGACATCGTCAGAAAGATCAAAGATGCCGGTAAAACAGCTATGGTGCACGTTGACTTAATCAACGGACTGTCGTCAAGAGACGTCGCACTTGATTTCATCCGGCGTTCTACGGAAGCAGACGGGATCATAACTACCAAGAGCAACTTGATCCCCCACGCCAAAGAGCTGGGGCTAAATACGATCCTACGTTACTTCGTACTTGACAGTATGGCGCTTGTCAATATCGAAAAAGGTGCCCGGAACGGAGTGGTACAGCCCGATTTTATCGAATTCCTGCCGGGTATCATACTTCCGGAAATGATCCGGAAGATCAATTCGATCAGTCGTGTTCCTGTGATCGCAGGCGGATTGATATCGGATAAGAGCGGCGTTATGAACGCACTCTCAAACGGTGCGGTAGCTATATCTACCACAAACCAAAAGGTCTGGTTCCTATGACCTATATGCTTTCTATGTGAAAAGGAGGATTTTTATGGCAAAGTATGTAATGGCTCTGGATGCGGGTACAACCAGCAATCGCTGTATTCTCTTTAATGAGAAAGGTGAGATGTGCTCTGTTGCACAGAAAGAATTTACTCAGTACTTCCCGCAGCCCGGCTGGGTTGAGCATGATGCAAGCGAGATCTGGCAGACACAGCTTCAGGTAGCACGTGAAGCCATGAAAAAAGTCGGCGCAGCAGCATCCGATATCGCAGCTATCGGTATCACAAACCAGCGCGAGACCGTTATCGTATGGGACAGAGCTACAGGCCAGCCTATTTTCCACGCTATCGTATGGCAGTGCCGCCGTACTGCTGACTCCGCAGAGCAGATGAAGGGCAGAGTTCCCGGAATCGTAGAGAAATTCCAGTCAAAGACAGGACTTAAGTTTGACCCTTATTTCTCAGGCACAAAGATCCGTTGGATCCTCGATAATGTTCCGGGTGCAAGAGAAAAAGCTGAAAAGGGTGAGCTTGCATTCGGTACTGTTGACTCATGGCTTATCTATAAGCTCACAAAAGGCAAGGTTCATGTAACAGATTACTCAAATGCTTCCAGAACTCTCCTCTTTAACATCAACACTCTTGAGTGGGACGAAGAACTCTGCAGCATTCTTGAGATCCCCATGAGCATGCTTCCAGAAGTTAAGCCTTCCAGCTTTATCTATGGTGAATCCGATCCGGAGTTCTTCGGCGGACCTATCAAGATCGCAGGCGCAGCAGGTGATCAGCAGGCAGCTCTCTTTGGACAGACCTGCTTTAATGAAGGTGAAGCAAAGAACACCTATGGTACAGGATGCTTCATGTTGATGAATACAGGTGAAAAGCCTATCTTCAGTAAGAACGACCTTCTTACCACTATCGCATGGGGCCTTGACGGAAAGGTAACCTACGCCCTCGAAGGATCCGTATACGTTGCAGGCGCAGCTATCCAGTGGCTCCGTGATCAGGTTCGCATGGTTGATACTTCACCGGATTCCGAATACTTTGCAACTCAGGTTAAGGATACTAACGGCTGCTACGTAGTACCTGCATTTACAGGTCTCGGCGCTCCTTATTGGGATCCTTACGCACGCGGAGCTATCACCGGAATCACACGAGGTGTAAATAAGTACCACATTATCCGTGCAACACTTGAATCACTTGCTTTCCAGACCTATGACGTACTCCACGCAATGGAGCTTGATTCTGGAAAGAGACTTGCTTCCTTAAAGGTTGACGGCGGTGCTTCCAATAACAACTTCCTGATGCAGTTCCAGTCTGACATCATAAACACAACTGTAAGACGTCCTGCATGTGTCGAAACAACCGCTATGGGTGCTTCTTACCTCGCAGGTCTCGCAGTAGGCTACTGGTCCAGCAAAGAAGATGTCATCAAGAACTGGGCGATCGACCGTGAATTTAAGCCTGAGATGGCAGATGATGTCCGTGAAAAGGAGCTCAAAGGCTGGTCAAAGGCAGTAAAAGCTACTTTCGGTTGGGCTAAAGACTGATTTAATTAGGACAAAAATTGAATAATTAGGGAGGGTACTTATGGATATGAAAATATTTTTAGCTGAGCTTATCGGTACTGCAATGCTTGTAATGCTCGGTGATGGTGTTTGCTGTAATATCTCACTTAATAAGTCCGGAATGAAGGGCGGAAATACCGTTCATATCGGTATCGGCTGGGGACTTGCAGTTCTGCTTCCTGCTTTCTGCTTTGGTGCAGCATCAGGAGCACACTTCAATCCCTCTGTAACAATAGCACTCGCTGTAAACGGAAGTGTTTCATGGAGTCTCGTTCCATGCTACATCATTGCACAGCTTCTCGGAGGTTTCATCGGTGCAGCGATCCTGATCGTTATGTACAATGATCAGCTCAAAGCTACCCCCGAAGCAGCTGTAAAGCGCGGATGTTTCTGCACAGGGCCGTCCTCTCGAAATACCGTACTTAACTTCCTTTCCGAGTGCATCTGCGGATTCTTCCTGATGTTCACTATCCTCGGTATCGGTCAGGTTGTTGACTGCTCAGACGTAGGCGGAAAGTTCCTGGTATTCGCTCTCATCATGTCCATCGGTCTTTCATTTGGAGGACTTACGGGATACGCAATGAACGCTGCCAGAGATACAGCACCTCGTCTTGCATACGCTCTCCTTTGCCCGGGCGAAAGAGATGCCGACTGGGGTTACGCATGGATCCCCGCTCTCGCTCCTATCGTTGGAACAGTCCTCGCAGCACTTCTCTACGGCGGACTCATTTCAGCAGGTGTATTCCACTGATCAGGCTATTCCATTATGCGGAAGCGGGAAATTCCGCATAATGCTTAGCAAATATAAAATGCACAATTATCTTTTAATCACCGGGTATTTCTAAACATACAAAAAAATTTACTTTACACATTTACAAACAGGGTATAGGGTTTTATATTTAAATTAACTAAATAAGATAATGATGCAGAGAAGGAGTCATCGATCAACACGCGGGAAGCGTGTCTGATTGGTGACTCCTTTTTTAGTATAGTACCTGACTATACATTTTCGTTTTTTAGAATTAACGCTTCCCTTATGAAACTCGGATAAATATTTCCCTAAGCATCCGATAAAAGTAATAGAACGCAAAAGAGAGATATTTATCCGAACTTCATCATCTTTAAAGATCATCCAAAAACACAAGGTAAGAGAAAGGAGCCACAACAAATGACATATGATGTGATCATCATCGGAGCAGGCGTCAGCGGAGCAGCTTCCGCAAGAGAACTCTCCAGATATAAACTGAACGTCTGCGTACTGGAAAAAGCCGAGGACGTTTGCGCCGGCACAAGTAAAGCAAACAGCGCCATAATCCACGCAGGTTTCGATGCCCCCGAAGGATCTCTGATGGCAAAACTCAACGTAGAAGGCAACGAAATGATGGACGAGCTCGCAAAAGACCTCGATATCCCTTTCAAGAGAAACGGTTCGCTCGTTGTCTGCATCCATAAAGAAGAACTTGATGGTCTTAAAGACCTTTATAACAGAGGTGTTGCAAACGGAGTAAAAGATTTGAAGATCTTATCACGTGAAGAAGTCCTGGAACTTGAGCCAAACCTTTCAGATAACGTTGAAGGCGCACTCTACGCTCCAACCGGCGGTATCGTGTGTCCTTTCATCCTTAATATCGCCATGGCAGAAAATGCCAATGTAAACGGCGTAGATTTCAGATTCAATACAGAAGTCGAAGCACTCAAGCGTGAAGATGACGGACTCTGGCACATCCGCACAAACAACGGTGAATACACCGCCAAATACGTCGTAAACGCTGCAGGTGTCCACGCTGATACTTTCCACAACATGGTTTCCGCTGATAAGATCCATATCACTCCGAGACGCGGTGATTACTGCCTCCTCGATAAAGAAATGGGTTCACACGTAACCCACACCATCTTCCCGCAGCCCACAAAGCTCGGTAAAGGAGTCCTGGTATCTCCCACAGTTCACGGAAACCTTATCGTAGGACCTACAGCCATCGATATCGAAGATAAAGAAGCCACAGCTACCACTCAGGAAGGAATAGATGACCTTATTTCAAAGGCATCTCTTCATGTAAAGGATCTGCCGGTAGCTCGAAAAGTCATCACAAGCTTTGCAGGTCTCCGCGCTCACGAAGATCACCACGAATTTATCATTAAGGAACTTCCCGATGCACCTCATTTTATCGACTGCGCAGGAATAGAGTCTCCGGGGCTCACTTCCAGTCCGGCTATCGGAGAGATGGTCGCAGGTATTATCGCAGACATAGAAAAACCCGAAAAGAAGGAAAACTGGAACGGCAAGAGAAAAGGCATCGTCGATCCAAAGACCATGACTTTAGAAGAAAGAAACGAACTCATAAAGAAGAACCCGGCATATGGCAATATCATTTGCCGCTGCGAATCCATTTCAGAGGGAGAAATATTAGATGCCATTCATCGTCCTCTCGGCGCACGTTCACTTGACGGCGTAAAGAGACGTACACGTGCAGGAATGGGCAGATGCCAGGCAGGTTTCTGCAGTCCACGTGTAATGGAGATCATAAACAGAGAACTTGGTATCCCTATGGAAAAGATCACAAAGAGCGGCGGAA
>CAMVTN010000009.1 GCA_947170415.1 uncultured Lachnospiraceae bacterium
GTACAGATGAACAAAATAAAAAATACATCTGCAACGACGGAACCGTATTCTATTGGAATCCAATAAAAAAGACTGTTTCCGATTCTCTGGGAAACAGTATCAAAATCCGGGAAGATCTCAGCGATATAAAGGAACAGAATTTAAAAGTCTACTTAAAAGAACTTTTTGATAAATACTACGAAATACGGAAACACTTTGAAATGGACTGCGAATATGATCGCAAAGAAGATATTCTGTGGTCATGAAATCCCGAGGTGAGCTATGAATAATCTTCCAACACAATATTTTCTCATGCACAAGGATATAAAGGTATGTTTAATGGACATCTCCGAAAACGGAGAACTCCGACATATCCGCAGGAATGCCGCTGCCAATATAGACTTTTCAATCTATGAAAAAGACATTGAAGAAAATCAGATCCGTATACCTCGACTTAAGGAACTGTATATGAGAAAGATCGAGTCCCTTAAAAGTTTTCAGAATGGAAATGATATTTGGAAAAGTCATTATTGAAATAACTTCTATCAACAAAAAGCTCCCGACACATATTTCTGCGTCGAGAGCCTTTGTCTATTTCAACATTATTGAGTTTTTTTACTCCATGCTGATGTTATCCCATTCCTTCTCAGGAATAAGAGCTACGTAAGTCTTACCTACGTTGATCTTGATCTCGTTTCCGTTAGAGTCATAGTAACGTGTTGCATCAAGGTCGTTCTGCTTTGTCCATGTTACCTTAACTGCCTTACCCTGAGTGATGAACCATCCCTCACGGTTAGACTCTGACGGATAGTACATCATATATCCGTGATCATCAAGCTGCTCAAGTCTTGCATTCTGAAGAAGCAGGTTTGTGAAAGCGATCTGCTTATTTCCATTACCTGCATCAACCTCTGCCTGATTGTACTGGAAGTACTTATATGTCTGGCTGTCTGCATCGTACTCAAGGTACGGGTTGTTGTGATGGAACGGAAGGCTGATCTTTTTGCAGTCTACAGCATCTGAATATTCTGAAAGAGTATTCGGTGTGCTATGTGATGCAAACTGATAGTGCTCTCTGCTGAAGGATGTACCGTCACTATACTTCCAATCACTATATGTTGTGCTATAACCTGTGTTCTTAAAGTTCTTCTCGAGATCACCCGGAAGGATATACTCTGTAAATTCTCTCGGCTTACCATTGTTTACACGTGAGAATGTACCGCTGAAACGCTCTACGAAATCGTTTTTATAGAAATTGTCATTCCAGAACGGACCGCCATCGTGACAGAGAACTGCGCCCCACTCAGGGAAGATCTGAAGGTTTGTAGGTCTTGTGCTTCGGATAGAGCCAAGCTGCTTGATATTAGCCCAATCCTTTACCATTACCATGAAACGTGTAACACCCTCATTTGCTGTAGAGTTTACCATCTCATATACGATATCTGCTGTTGAGATTCCATAGTGAGGAAGAGCTGTCTTCTCATCGTCTACCATTACTGCGATAGGACGCTGATCCTGAAGAGACTGATCGATCCACTCGCCTGTGAGCTCGCTGGCATACATTCCCTCCGGAGCTTCCTCAGGCACCTCTGTGGATGCAGCTTCCTCTGTGGATGCCTCGATAGATACTGCTTCGCTTCCGATCACGATGTCTGCTGCCTCTGTTGAAGCAGTTTCCTCTTTTGCTGCCTTCTTACCACATGCTGTGAAAAGCATAGCACCTGTAAGAGCAAGCACCATTAAATAACTAAGCTTCTTCATTTACATTCCTCTCTTTTTATTAATTTCCGTCTAAATAAAATCCTGTATAGCATTACCTATAAACGCTATACTTCACGCGGAACTCTGTCCGCTTTACACATACCAATAAACTATATCACATTCACAACCAAATATCCAATCTGTATACTCCTTAACTTTCCTTAAGATTTATCCGATAAATCCTTTGTAAAATATGCTTCTGTGCAGTAATTAAACCGGAGTTTGACGATATGGAAAAGAAATACTTTTCAAAATCAAATATCGAACTTGATAATAAAACTTTGCGCAGACTCATACTGACTGTTTTTTTCGGCTTCTTTATACTGATGCTGATCTTTGATTTCGCATTTAAATCCATCGGTCTGCAAAATGAACGCATACAGGATATTGATGATCTGGCTTATACTCAGGTCTTTTTTTCCGATGGAACATCGACAACCGTTCAATCTGCTTCATTTCCACAGATCAAACACGGTGAGCGGGCGGTAGTTCACATCCCTGTAAAAGAGCTAAATGCACATTCAGGCGATCAGATCTGCTTTGTATTTTATAATTCCGTTATCCGTGTTTTTTCAAATAGCCACATGCTCTACTCAAACGGTGAAATAACAAATGCGCATGGAAAACTTGCCGGTAATGTTTTTTGCCGTGTGCCCATTAATGCTTCCACCATTAATAGCGGAATGGAGATATTAATAGAAATAAAACCTCAGCGGCATGTTTCTATTTCCAGACTTATTCATTTACGGCTTGTTCCTCTTGAAGAAGCAAGTCTGTATCCACTCATAAATCATGAACTGGATTTTATGCTTTTTTCAACTATCCTGGTATTCTCGAGCTTTGTACTGGGTCTCCTTGCAATACTGTTTCCGTTTGGTCTTAGAAGCCCCAAAGCCCTTTCTCTGGCTGCATTCTGTCTATCAGTAAGCTGCTGGTTTATGGGTTATAATGACATGTTCTATATTTTGTCGGACAACGACTTTGTATGCTCAAAAATCGAGTATCCGGCCTTATATTTTGCACCGATACCGCTTTTTATTTATTTCTACCTGTGTGCAACAGAAAAATATGCCAAGCGTACCTATGGTATTCTCAGCGCCGCATCAGGCCTGCTCTTTGTATCCGCAACTCTCTTAGATTTCTACAGCACCGAGTGGAATTACAACAGGCTTCTGCCTGTCGTACATGTATCCATATGTATGTCTGTGCTTATTCTTTTCTTTACATTCCTGCAAACGCGCAAGAAAAGAACAGGTATAAGTGATCAGATAATGAATATAGGCGTGGCCGTTTTTGCCGTGTTGATAACTCTTCAGGTTATAGAGATCCGTGTTTTCAAAACGAACCATGCTGAGATCTCACCACTGAATACATCGTATTCAACTATTGCTCTCCTTATCTTTGTAGGCGCTCTATTCCTCAACAGTGTGATCAAGTACTTTGAAAGCCAGCGTATTTTGTTCGTACAGCATCAGCTGGAAACTATGGCCTACATAGACCCTTTGACCGGTATTCACAGCCGTACAGGCTGCTACAAAGAGCTGGAAGCTATCGATCATGAACAGATCACGGACTATACGATTTTATTTATAGATGCCAACAATCTTAAACTTGCCAATGATCACTACGGGCACGAGACAGGTGACAGACTTATATGTTTTATCGCGAATTCCATTAAGAAGGCTTTTGAGGCCGACGGTTTTTACGGACGCTGGGGCGGAGATGAATTTATCGTGTGCTTCAAAGATTCCGACGAGGTATCCGAATTCTTAAAAAAGTTTTTTAATATCTTAGAAACAGAAGGAACGGAATTTGAGTTTCCCGTAACTGTTGCGGTCGGACGTGCAAGCAGCACCAAAGAAGCTCCTCTTTCAACAAATGAAGCAATAAATAACGCCGATGCAGCAATGTACGAGAACAAGAAAAAACGTAAAGCTGCCCGTGAAAAAGCACAAGCAGATAAAAAATAAGCCCATGAGGAGTTTTTCAAAAATTCCTCAATGGGCTTATTTCTATACCGTTTTACTTTTTAAGAGCTGACTCTCTGTAAATGATATCATCACGGCTCGGACCATTACTTACCATTGTGATCGGGAATCCAAGATGTTCCTCGATGAACTCTACATACTTACGGCAGTTCTCCGGCAGATCCTCATACTTACGGATTCCGGAAATATCGCACTTCCATCCCGGAAGTGTCTCAAGAACCGGCTTTGCCTTCTCAAGAATTCTCGGAGTCGGGAACTCAGTAGTGATCTTTCCATCGATCTCATATCCTGTACATACAGGGATCTCATCCAGATACCCAAGTACATCGATAACTGTAAGAGCTACATCTGTAGCACCCTGCAGACGGCAGCCATACTTTGAAGCTACGCAGTCATACCAGCCAACTCTTCTGGGTCTTCCTGTTGTAGCACCGTACTCACCGCCATCACCACCACGACGACGAAGCTCATCAGCAACCTCTGTATCAAGGATCTCAGATGTAAACACGCCTGCGCCTACTGCAGAAGAATATGCCTTTGTTACGGCAATGATCTCCTTGATCTCGTAAGGCGGAAGACCTGCACCGATAGCACCGTAGGATGCAAGAGTAGATGATGATGTAACCATCGGATAGATTCCGTGATCAGGATCCTTCATGGTTCCAAGCTGACCCTCAAGAAGAACTGTCTTTCCTTCCTTAAGAGCATCGCAGATGAATGCAGATGTATCTGCCACATAAGGCTCAAGCATCTTTCTGTATTCCATGCAGGTATTGAAAAGCTCTGCGGGATCAAGCTCATCCTTATGATAGAGATCCTTAAGCATTACATTTTTAAGAGTACAGATATTCTCAAGACGATCTCTTAAATACTCCTCATCCCAAAGCTCACATACCTGGATACCGATCTTTGCATATTTATCAGAGTAGAAAGGAGCGATTCCGGACTTAGTTGATCCGAATGACTTTCCGCCAAGTCTCTCCTCTTCATACTGATCAAAAAGAACATGATAAGACATTACCAGCTGTGCACGATCTGAAACCAGAAGCTTCGGCTTCGGAACACCACGTGCAATAATGTCATCTATTTCCTTCATCAGAACCGGTACGTTCAGCGCAACACCGTTTCCGATGATATTTGTGACATTCTGATTGAACACACCTGACGGGCATGTATGAAGCGCGAACTTACCATACTGATTCTTAATGGTGTGGCCTGCGTTTGCACCTCCCTGAAAACGTACGACGATGTCCGCTTTCTCTGCAAGGGTATCAGTGATCTTTCCTTTACCCTCATCGCCCCAGTTTGCGCCAACGATTGCTTTTACCATATTGATTTTCCTCCTGGCTAAAGATCTGCGGTAACTCTCCGTTCCGACTGATCCTAAACTTTTCGGTCTCTTCAGCAAAGAAACCGGTTTCTATGATCTGCCTCCGGGCAGACCTTTAATATAATACCACAGCTGTCAAATCCAAGGTACATTCAGTTATACATTTATTTCTGTTTTTGTATCATCCAAAAGATCCTTATGCTTCTCAAGTATAGGATTTACAACGTTCTTAAGGAATGCATCGACCTGTACCTCGGAACGTCCTGTATACTTGGAAGGCTCCAGATTCTTTTCCAGATCTTCCTTAGAAAGGTTAAATCTGCCGCCGATACGAGGATCTGCTGCAATGATCTCCAGAAGGTCATTGTCAATTCCCTCTTCCTTTACATGACGTCCTGCGATCATAGAATCCTCTCTGATAGCCTCATGAAGCTCCTGACGATTTCCGCCAAGTTCTACACAGTGCATCATGATATTCTCTGTAGCCATGAACGGAAGCTCTGCACGAAGATGCTTCTCAATAACCTTCGGATACACTACAAGACCATCAACGACGTTCAGGTCAAGATCAAGGATACCATCAGTTGCAAGGAATCCTTCCGGAACTGAAAGACGCTTATTTGCAGAATCATCGAGAGTTCTCTCAAACCACTGAACAGCACTTGTGATAGCCGGATTGAGAACATCTACCATTACATAACGGGAAAGTGAAGCAATTCTCTCGGAACGCATCGGGTTTCTCTTGTATGCCATTGCTGATGAACCGATCTGAGTCTTTTCAAACGGCTCCTCAACTTCCTTAAGGTGCTGAAGGAGACGGATGTCATTGCTCATCTTATGGCTTGTAGCAGCGATTCCGGCAAGTACATTAAGTACTCTTGTATCCACCTTTCTGGAATATGTCTGGCCTGATACTGCATAGCAGGATTCAAATCCCATCTTCTTTGCGATAGTAGGATCTATCTTGTCGATACGCTCCTGATCACCATGGAAAAGCTCGAGGAAGCTTGCCTGTGTACCGGTTGTTCCCTTTGAGCCAAGGAGCTTGAGAGTAGACTGGACATACTCAAGATCCTCCAGATCCATAGTAAATTCCTGAAGCCAGAGTGTTGCTCTCTTACCTACTGTTGTAGGCTGCGCCGGCTGAAACTGTGTAAAGGCAAGGGTCGGACGTGCCTTATACTGCTCTGCGAACTTTGAAAGCTCACGGATAACATTTACAAGCTTCTTTTTCACAAGCTCAAGAGCCTCATTCATGATGATAATATCTGTATTATCACCTACATAGCAGCTGGTAGCGCCAAGGTGAATGATACCTGCAGCCTTCGGACACTGCTGTCCATAAGCATATACATGGCTCATTACATCATGACGAACGACCTTTTCTCTCTCACGGGCTACATCATAGTTGATGTCATCCTGATGCTCTTTTAATTCATCTATCATTTCCTGAGTTACTTCCGGCAGTCCGAGCTCCATCTCAGTCTCTGCAAGAGCGATCCAGAGTTTTCTCCATGTACGGAATTTCTTGTCCTGAGAAAAAATATACTGCATTTCCTTTGATGCATAACGCTCAGAAAGCGGGCTTGTGTAACGATCTGTTGACATTCTGGTCTCCTTTTTACTTTTCAAAACTTCCACGGATATCTTCTTTCGGCGGATCAACCGGATAATGACCACTGAAGCAGCCATCACAGATAGCCATGCCATTTACTAACTCAGGGAGTCTCTCGACTCTTAAATAATTAAGAGAATCCGCACCAATGATCTGACGGATCTCCTCAACCTTTTTTCCTGTCGCTATAAGCTGATCCTCTGCCGGCACGTCTGTACCGAAAAAGCATGGATGCAGGAACGGCGGCGAACTGACCATCATATGAACCTCAGTTGCACCTGCTTTTCTTAGCATCTCTACGATCTGATCACTTGTAGTTCCACGGACAATAGAATCATCCACCATTATGACTCTCTTGCCGTTAACAGCTTCCCTGATCGGATTAAGCTTGATCTCGACAGCATTTTCTCTGGCTTTCTGCTTAGGTTTTATGAAGGTACGTCCAACGTAGCCATTTTTGTAAAATCCTATACCATAGGGAATTCCTGATTGAAGTGCATACCCCATCGCAGCTACATTTCCGGACTCCGGAACACCGATAACTACATCGGCTTCGATGGGTGAATCCATAGCAAGGAATCTTCCTGCCTGGATACGTGCCTGATATACGCTGATATTATCGATCACCGAATCAGGTCTTGCAAAATAGATATATTCAAAGATACAGTGACCACGCTTCGACGGTTCTATGCAAAGCGTGCGATCTGACTGGATACCGTTTTCCTTAGAAATGGAAACGACTTCCCCCGGCTCCACGTCTCTGACATATTCTGCACCGATAGTATCAAGAGCAGATGTTTCAGATGTAAGGATCCAGGAATTGCCTCTCTTACCGATAACAAGAGGTCTGAACCCCCATGGATCTCTTGCGCCCATGAGTTTCCTCGGACTTGCTACAACAATAGAAAATGCACCGACTAATCTGGAACATGCCTTTCGGAATGCTTCCTCTGCATTTTTAGAATTGAGTCTTTCTCTTGCAATATAATAGGCGATGACCTCTGAATCGATCGTCGTCTGAAAGATAGCACCGGTATATTCCAGTTCTCTGCGAAGTTCCGGAAAATTAACCAGATTACCATTATGAGCTAATGCAAGAGTTCCTTTAACATAGTTCAATACCAACGGCTGTGCATTTTCTCTTGTGGATGCACCTGCAGTTGAGTATCTGACGTGACCTACACCGAGATCTCCGTGAAGCTTTTGAAGACTTTCACTATCAATTGCCTCGCTGACAAGTCCCATGTTTTTCACGCTGGATACAACGCCTCTGGCACCATTTGTATCCTTGACCGCAATACCTGCACTTTCCTGGCCTCTGTGCTGAAGAGCATAAAGACCATAGTAAACTGTCTGTGCAACATCATTTCCATCGAAATCATAGATTCCGAATACGCCGCACTCCTCACCCAGTCTGTCAAAATCCATTCATTTTCCCCATGATGTGCCTGCCCGCCAAGCATAAACACACCAAAAAACAAAGAGCCTGTAACTGAATCCTGGAACGTATGTCAGCGGAAACATCGTTCAGAATAGATTCAGTCGAAACAACGTTGATTATTATATATCACAGCCAAAATCCATGCAACGAAAAACTATAATGATTCAACGTATTAAATTAATTTACATGCTCGTTACTGCTGGTCATATTTGGACACTATTGCCAATATCTCTCGTCCATATTCAGGGTAATCATGAACGATCGAATTAATTTCGTCTTTAGACTGATCACGGTTTTCGGTATTATATTCCACACGCTTTCTTAAAGACTGCCTGCGGACGATCAGATCATGGCGCACTTCCACCATTTCCTTAGGATTAACCAATGCTTCACACTGATTTACCCATACATTCGGGTCATGGATCTGTGCCTTACGAAGCTGCTTTACGAGACTCTTTTTTTCTTCCGCGATCTCCGAATCACTTCGTTCAAGAGCCTGCCTTGCCTTCTTTTCTTCCAGATAATTATCCCAATAATAGACCAGCTCATTAGAGACATTTATGTGATATTTACGATATTCATATTCCAAGAGGTTCGTCGTATTGACATAGCGGACTTTTACCTTATTCTGCTTTGCTACAACTGCATTAAGGTAATGTTCCGTCTTTCTGAGCTGTGCTGCGGCACCCGCATAATTCACATATTCGGCTGTAAACGCTGCGGCTGCAACTGCTGCCGTGACAAAAAATCCCACGGTTGCATCCAGTTCCATAACAAACTGAAGAATGCAGAGTAAAAAGATCAGCAGCACCCCAAAAGCCAGTGTGATTCCAACCATATTTCTCATGTTTCGTATCGTAAGGCGAAGCTCACGGGCACGGAAGGAATTAACAGCCTTTTCGCTTTCGAGTTTCTGCATATCCGCCCTTACAAGCTCACGATATTCTTCGTTCTTCTGGATTTTTTCTATATCCATAGGAACATCCCGTTCATAACGGTTCATGAGCATATACTGGGACTCTGAGATCTTTCCGAGGCTCTTCTGATTCGCGCGTGATTGTCTGTCGAGATTGATAATACGCTCCGCCGTCGAGTTTATAGGATTTCTGACATCAGGAGGCAGATTGTCAATTGCCTCCATGTCTTTCAGATACTCAGTGACAAGACGATACTCCATTGTCGCCTTCTCAACTTCCTCCGTAGCCTCGATCATCTGCTCGCAGCAATTGGATATATATCTGTCCCGCTGCTCCTTATCACGTATATCAATAGAAGATCTGCGAAGAGGCGCCTCCTCCTCTCGTATTTCATCACGATCTACATCAGCTGCATCTCCATCCTTTTCAGACGAAGCCCGAAATGGATTTTTCAGTTTACTGCGAAACCATTCTGTAATCTTCATATTCTTCTGTACTCATTCTTCCAGAGCTCAAGAACTTCTGACAGTACTCTGCTCTCCCCAAAACTGTCTCCATTTTTCCTGCGATTCTCTGCATTTCGTACCATACGGGCATCACGCCTTCTGATAACCTTTGTTTCGGCGTGTTTGATAACCTGCTCCACTTTCACCGCAGTTTCTTTGGAAACACCTCTGCCTGCTAAATATTTCTCATACTCATCATCAGATAAAGATAACTTTCTCGCAACCAGCAACTCGGTTTCTGTCTCCTCATCCGGTTTCAACCGGTATGATTCTTCAAAGTAATCAGCCGCACGACTAAAGAAAAACATCTCGGCACAACCCACACCGATATTATTGCAAAGTCTGGCTGCCTCCTCCGGCATGCTGTTCCTGTCCATCTCCTGCAATGCCGAATAATATTCCATGACCGCGCGGGACGTATGTCCGCATTTCATCAGGAAATCTCCGCGGATCTTGTGCTTTTCATGACTGCTCAGACGATCCGTGACTGCCAGTGCTCCAAGTATAGTCACGAGCTCCGTTCCCGATACAAAGTCAGATGCCTTAAACAGGCACTCAACAAACTCTGAGAGTTCTCCGTCATTATTCATTATTTCAGCGAGTTTGTCCGCAAGAGTAGAAAGGCAAAGCTCGCACCGCACAAATTTTACAAATTCTTCACTCATAAGAGAAGAATCTATCATAAATACATTTTCTCTAATGTAAAAAAGCAGTTCTTCCAGAGAATAGATCCCAAGTCCAGCACCTTTCATATAAAAAGGGGACGAAGCTCTCTGTCCAACGCATTGATAAACCATAAACTCATCCTTATAATGTGATCCGCTCTGTCTCCCTAAGTCCGGAGGATTTGAAGAGATCTCCAAAACCAAGATCCGTGATGGTCACTTCCAGCCGTTCTTTCTCGATAAACCTAAAATCCATACCGATACGACTGGCTCTGTCCGGTCGTTCAGGCATCCAGTCCAGACGGAGAACTACATTTCTCTCCGAACCGTCCATCATCCCGGTAAGTACCACAGTGACTTCTCTGTCTGTTCCCAGAAGAACCTCAATATGTGCCTCCGCATTGTACCAACTTATACCGGCATCTATAACCGGAAGCTGTGTCTCTCTGCCTATAGCACCCATACACCTTATGCTGACATTCTGCTTCAGACTGTCATCATCAAGGAAAAGGTATCTCCTGGAAAGCCTGCTCCAGTAAACTGCATCCATAGCAGCATGACATGCGCCCTTGCTGTAAAGATTCTGTCCCTGAAAAACTCTTCCCCTTCCGCAAAGAAACCTGAGCGTCTCTCTCTCCCAACGCACCTCAAACCTCTTTCCGGTGAGATAGATAACAGACGGTCTCTCTTTCTGCAGCGCTTCCTCTGCTATTTCCAGAAAGATACTATCCATATGCTCGGGCTGTCCCGGCAGAAAAGGCAGCATTTCCGGACATTTACGACCTTCCGTGGTCACGATCGCCGGTCTCGTTCTTCCATCTATGACAAGGCGACGATACTCAAAATGCTCATCGTCATAATCAAAGAGGATAACTCCGTTTCTCCATAGCTCCACCGGCTGGCTCATTGCGTAAAAATAAAAACTCTCCGCATGACTCACGAACCGAACTTCAGGTATCCTGATACCCGCCTGATGGATAGACTGATAGAGGATCCCCGGCATCAGCTCAGTAACTTCAGGTACCGAAACCACCAACGCTATCGGCTCTGCGTCAACTGTTTCCAACGGAACTCTGAGGAGCCATGATAAAAAGCTTCCTATAAGCTCTGTCGGCTCTATTTCCCCAACTTCATCATAGAGCTTATTTCCCTCAAGTGCTGCACTCAAAAAACGGCTCACGGGTTCCGAACCATTTTTTTCGGCCTCTTCCAACGCTTTATAGCCAAACACAAATCTGTTTCCGTTCTTCAAACGGAAAGCAGCCACCGGAACAGCGAAATTCTCTTCCTCTGCTCCGATCCTCTCTGTTTTCACTTCTTCCTCAGGTCCAAAGCAATATGATATTTGTGCTGTGTCTTCAGTAAGATCTATTCCGAAAACAACTTTTCTCTTTTCTTTTATTTCCATCCGTTTCGTTTTTTATCTAAGCCGAAATACTTCCGACACGATCTCCGATTTATTTATATACTGCTCCATGAGCCCTCTGAGGCTTTCTATATCTCCAACCGACTGACAAACAAGCATGTCATTGATCAGGTCGTATCTTGAATCATTGCGATCCAGACGAGTGACATCTCTTTCGATACTCCTGCTTTCCGTAAGATTTGACCTGCCGTCGATTTCTTCAGTCACATAATACTGAAGCGTCTCACCAAAAAACAGGACCATATTTTCAGAATATATACCTTCATACATATCCGGCATATCTTCTTTTCTATACTCGTCTACGCTCTCTCCTTCACCGGATATCAGCGAATGAAGTACCACCTTGCATCTGGGACTGGCCTTGTACTCTATGAACGTCCTGTCGCTGAATAATGCCAGAGCAGAAACATATTTCCTGTAGTTTCTGAAATATTCAAACATCAGGCCGCGTTCCATAAGTGAAGAAACCACATCAGCCAGTTCTTTTCTAAGCGGGTCCGGCGCTCTCTTCGGATCTGCAGCATACTTTGTAAGAGCCAGGGCGCAGATTTCAGACATCTGCTCGCCTTCTCGAAGTCTCCTGAGAATAGTGTCAAATATCTCAGCTGAAGTTATCCTGTCCTTTACAAAGTACTCATATGAGCTGTAATCGAGAAACGCCCTTATAAGCTTCTGTCTGCCGCCTCTCCTGCAGTAATCCGCAAAGATCTCGTCTTTTTCACCTACAAAGGATCTTGCATAGAGCATCTGATTAAGGATACGTTCCTCTATCGCCATTACATCTACATCAAATCCTACAGACGCTTTCCAGATATCACGCATATCACGTACGGTACCGTGGAAATTTTCGCAAAGGTAGTTCAACATTGCTTCATCGTATTTTCCTGCACGAAAAACCATAAAGCACAGATCCAGCAGTCTGGGATCTTCAGTATTTACACCTTCCTGTATCATCCGGCTCACAAGACGAACAAGGATCTTTGGATCTACTCCCTCCGGTCCGCAGGTCGTTACACATTCATAAGCATTTCGATGCATTCCACAGATAACCATGTAACGCACGAGTTCCGAACGTGTATGACTGCTGAATTCTCTTATGGGGGCATCCGACAACAGCTCATAGAGTTCATCGATCCTGTCCTGCTCGTAAAGAAATCTCATGAGCTCGCGCCGAAACTCTTCACGTATCTCAGGATCTATCTGGTCTGATGATACGATAGTCCGGGCTGAATCTACATTTAGTTCATTTACAGATGCTGCCCTGCGTCCGATACCGCAAATATAAAAAGCAATACCTGCACGATCCGTACCAAAATTTGTAAGTGCATGAACGAAATGCGCCGGATGAAGCATCTGACGATCCTTCAATGCAGGACTCGGAACAGAAAGACGTCCATCCGCATACTCAAATGCCAGTGAATATTCCGTGCCGTATATCGAGATATATGCACGACCTTCATTTACAGGCGCTTTCTTTAGCGGGATTATCCCGTCCTCAGCTACTATGATATTTCGTACTCTCTTATCAGGTATCCGTATCCTGTGACGAAAAATTACCGGAGCGATTGCTTTTTCAAACTCGTCCTTATTTTCAATTTCTTTAAGAGAAGCTGCATATTCGTAAACCACTGACATATTTTTGCTCAGTACATTTTGCTCTGCAACACGGGTTGCAAATTGCAGGATCTTCTCATTATTTTCTTTTAAAAGATCAGCCGTCCTGCTCTGATTGCGTATCATATTGGCATACAACAATGCCATCCTCTCATCAGATACGCCTGACTTCATGCCGAAATACAGTAGAACCTGACGTGGAAGAAGCTGATCATAATCCAGTGGAACGGAATTAAGATACGATTCGTATAATCTCGTAACCTTAAACGACTTCTCTACTCCTATCGAATACCAGCCAAATTCTTCTTTTCCATATCTGGCATTACGGATCAGAAGCGTACATACCGCTTCCGGGATTTCCTCTGTATGGAATGTATCATAGTATGCTTTCAGTACTCTGATAAGGATCTTTGAGTATCCATCCTTACGCAGCGTCAGATATACCATCCTGGAAACCAGCGATTCATACATCACACCATTACGGACGCCCCACCAAAGGGTCTGTATGTAAAAATCGTCCATCACATCCCAGGATTCCGGCCAGTCCTTAAGTGCCGCCAATGCTTCTATATACAGCAAAGGACTGCGGCTTCCGTTTTCGAACGCTTTACGGATAAGGGCCAGTCTGGCTTCTGAATCTCCCGCTACCGACTCGTCAATGTAAAGGGTCAGCCAGGTCAGTCGCATAGATCCTGGATTTCGCCTGAGCATCTCCCTGACTCTTTCTGCTCGGCTTTTTACGATATCAGGATCTCTATTAAGCAGTGCTTCCAGATAATCACAATATCCTGTATATTCTACCGGCATGCCTCCGAGCGCAAGATTATTTCTGACATGTTCCAATATAAAACCGGCTTCACGGTTTCTTCCCTCTGCTAAGAGGATCTGAGCCATGTAAAGTCTGGCTTCCATATCCCGCTCATCATCTCTCAGAAGTTTTTCAGTAAGAGTCATGGAACGGCTGCACCATTTCTTTACATCTATCCTGTGCGTTCTAAACTGCATGTATGTACGCATAAGTTCCAGGATAATGTGCTGCTTACGCCGCTTATCCAGTCTCTCCTGCAGATTTTCTGATGACGAGCATACGAGCGTAAACGGAATAACGATCACTGTTCCTGTACAGGAAATTGTCAGATTGCCAAGATTCTTTCCTGCATGAAGATCCTTATATCTTATCTGATACGGAATAGTCAGAAGATCTCCGCTGAAGTCCTCAGCAGAGTATTCATATCTTTCCGCACGAATAAAATCGCCGTCGCAATCTATATCCAGATGAATATAGCCCCAACCGGACTTTCGTATCCTTATTTCGCCCTCTATATCATCGCTCACATCCGTCATTTCTATCTTTGTGACATCAGTAGAAAAAACTACGGGCGATTTTTTGTGCACAGCTATGAGAAACTGTTCCATATTTGCTGCAGAGCCCGGTACCACCGAATACAGACGGTACTCATTCAGAAATCTCCGGTCGGAATCCTGAAATATCTCCGAAAAAGAACGTGAATAAAAAACTCTGACAGCCTCGTCAAAACTACGACGTGCGAGATTTGTGAAGTGAAAAAGATTTCTTATCCTTCCCTCTTCTGAATCAAGATAGTTTCTCACTACACTGACAGAAAACGGAAGACGATATTCACCTGCATCGGAAATTACGAAAATGACTCCCCTGACGACATTGCCGGGTTCCAGACCACTGGCATCAAAGGAATACTGCACGGTGGCAGTCCTTTCATCCGCTTATGCATTGACAAAGACAAGACTCGGGCTGGATGTGCTGATCATGCCCCTGAGGATACCTTCCTTACTTGATTCGATATGGAAGGTTCCTGTAGCCTTTTCGCCGGGATGAACGATCAGGTCGATCTTTTTTTCAGAAAACACCAGAGAATCATGCTCATATTCAAACTTCCCGCTTAAGATTTTATCCAGACAGGTTTCCTGCATGATTTCCCCCAGGTATTAGAATTGTTACTGTTCACTCGCTTTCAGCTCGTTCACGTAACGGATTTTGCCAATTAAATCGCCTGCGGCGATGGGCAAAATCCAATGGCTATTCAACTTTTTTGGTCGTAAACTCCGCAGTAAATGCTCCGTTTACGTGTGAACTGTAACTACGTGTGTCACTCAGCGTTTACGCGTGAACTGTAACTTAGAATGTTTTGCTTGCTTGAAAGAAAAATGAAGCTGCATTAAACTAAGATTGTCACAATCGCAAAAAGTTGTACTATTCAACGACTGTAACGATATGATTATACCACGATAAATTACTTATTAAAAGACTGGTGGAGGCAGTAGCAATGATAAAACACACCGATCATTTTCACGGAAGCGATCTTGAAAAAATCGAACAGGTCTATGGCATAAAGAAAGAAGATATCACTTCTTTTTCCGCCAATGTAAATCCTCTTGGAATCTCAAATCTTCTAAAGGAAACCATTTCCGAGCATGTTACATGTATAGAAACCTATCCTGATCGTGAATATACCGAACTAAGAAAAACCCTTGGTAAATACTGCGGTGCCGATCCATCACATATCATAGTCGGTAACGGTTCTACAGAACTTATATCTATCCTGATCGAACTTAAGCACCCAAAGAAAGCCATGATCCTCGGACCCTCATATTCAGAATACGAGCGTGAAGTTAGTCTCGGCGGTGGAACATCTCTTTACTTCCCGTTAAAAGAAGCGGATGGCTTTAAGCTGAATATAAAAGCTCTCGAGGAACGGCTCACAGACGATGTGGATATGCTTATCCTGTGCAACCCGAACAATCCCACTTCCACTGTTATCGATCAAAAAGGTCTGAGACAGGTTCTCGATATCTGCAAAGCGCGTGATATCTTTGTAATGGTTGATGAAACCTACATCGAGTTTACGGAAAATATGGAAAAACTCGAGGGAATTCCTCTCACTGCTGTATACAGCAACCTGTTCATCATCCGGGGTGTTTCAAAATTTTTTGCATCACCGGGGCTCAGACTTGGATATGCTGTCACCGGTAACGAGGATCTTATTCGCGAGATCAACACCAAAAAACATCCATGGTCCATTAGTTCCATTGCAGAGATCGCCGGAAGGATCATGTTCAGCGATTCGGAATATATCGAACGTACGCGCAATCTTATCACCACAGAAAGAAAACGTGTTACTGACAGACTTAAAGGCATGAAAGATCTCGGCATCACCTGCTTTGAACCCTCAGCAAACTTCGTGCTTTGCCGTATCGACTCTGACAAAGCCGATGCCGACACTCTCTTTGACACATGCATAAGACAGCACATGATGATAAGAAACTGCAGTACTTTCCCGTTCCTTGATAATCATTTCTTCCGTATCTGCTTCATGGATCCTGAAGACAACGACCGTCTTCTCGACTGCATCGAAAACGCATTAAGATAATGTCAAAGAAAAGGATCACCGCTCTCCACTGCGGTGATCCTTTTAATTATATCTGATTCATTTAATCTCCGGCCCTATTCGAGATCCAGCTCTATGTCTTCTACATATACAGGAGCTTCCGGATCAGTCTCCTTTTCTCCTGTGCCGTTACTCTCCTCTGAACTCTCTCCGGTTCCGTTTCCATCGGAAACATCACCTAAAGCATCGTCGCTGGCTGACGGTACGGTTTCTACCGGATAATTATCTGCAGGTTCCTCCCCCGAAGCATCTGCAACGATAATAAGATTTTCTGCTGACAGACCACCAAAGACATTATCTCCGGCGTTTTCTGCAGCCGTCAGTTCAAACTCATACCAATTACCGCTATACTGTCCGTTCTCACCGATCTGCCCCATATAGAACCGGCCATTTATCGTGACCTTTCCGTTCAGTTCGGTTGCTCTCTCAACAAGCGGTTTTTTCAGGAACAATGTGTTACCTGACAAGGAAGAAAATTCCTTCTTTGTCACGATAGAACTTTCGCCAACAAGATATGCTGCTTCCAGCGATGTATTATTCACGGCTCCGCTGTAGGACGTCTGACCGCTCAGCAGCAGTAAGGATGCAACTGCAGATGAAAGATGCTTTCCAACCTTCTTTGAAATCTTGAATTTTCTCGCAGAATTATCGGAAATCTTCTTTTCTCCGCTGTTTTCGGAAACCGTCTTCTCCACGGACGGTTCATCGGGAATTTCTTCCTTTTCTCTCTCATCAAAAGGATCCGTCCCTTCCGTTCCTTCCTGCAGTCCGTAATCGGGAGCTTCTTCAACTGATGTAGGTATTTCCTCAACAACATCATTTCCGGACACTTCTCCAATGTCAGGTATGACATCCGTTGAGGCTTCCACTGCATCCATACTCACTGCTTCCTCTACAGATACTGAAGAAACTGTAGAATGACGATGTAGTTCCACCGTCCCGACCCCGGCCCCTGTTCCGGCCACTGCCACAGCTACTGCTATAGCAACACTCTTTGCCGCAGCTCCTCCGGCGGCACCTGCCGCAACTGCGGTTCCTGTTCCCGCTGCCGCTGCAGTACCTGCCGCGGTAACCGTACCTGCTGCGGCTGTACCGGCTGCAGCTGTTCCTGCAATTCCTGCAGTCTCAGCAACTGCTGCCGTTCCTGCCACTGCGGCACTTCCCGCCGAAGCTCCTGACACTGCAGCCATAGATACTCCCGTACCTGCGACTGCTGCATGACCTGCTGCAGATGTACCTGCCGCTGCTGTTCCTGCTGCCGCTGATGCTGCAGTAGTTGCCGCTGCTGT
This sequence comes from uncultured Lachnospiraceae bacterium, assembly GCA_947170415.1. Taxonomy (GTDB): domain Bacteria; phylum Bacillota; class Clostridia; order Lachnospirales; family Lachnospiraceae; genus NK4A144. The sequence goes on from CAMVTN010000009.1 coordinate 17,957, forward strand.
TGTAATGGCACCTGCCGTAAGTCCGACTCCGGTACAAATACCTGAGTAAAGTGTCTGCGCTTCTGTCGCTGCGAGAACAGTCTTTGTCGAAATCTGCTGTACCGCAAGGAATATCAGCGGTGCTGACAGAACGACTGCTCCTGTGCTGGTATGATGAGCTTTCGCATCTTTTTCCAGCTTCTTTTTCAGAAATCTGCGGGCATAATTCAGTCTGCTCTTAACTGTACCCACAGAACAATCCATGACCTCTGCGATGTCATCGATCTTGATATTGTCATAGTAGTAGGCCACAACGGTCATACGCTGTGCTTCCGGTAATTCCTCGATAAGCGCAGCTATGCGATCACGTTCCTCCTTCTGCTCCGCAGAGATATCCGGCCGGGAGTCATCATCGTGAGATTCGAGATTTTCAAATACACTCTCGAAATCCTCATCGAGCAATAATTCAGTTTTTTTCCTGAATAATTTCATTCCCTGCCTATAGGTAATCGCTCCAAGCCATGAAAACAGGCTTTCCGGTGTTTCCAGAGCCCCGATGGATTTGAAAGCTTCCATATAGACGATCTGAACCAGGTCCTTCGCGTCATCCTCATTTTTCATGATCTGACGTGCACGAAAGTACACAAAATTGTACGTTGCCGAGTAAACCTGATTAAAACCCTCTTCTTCTCCGGCTTTCATCTTACCAACGGCCGATATGAGTTTCTGGTCTATCTCCATATATTGAGATCTCCGATTACCTTTTTCCTCCTTTTCTCCTGCAATACCGACCTCCACACCGGTACTGCAACCCAGCATCTTCATTCATACTCCATCAACTGCTCAGTTCCAGGCACATGGATCATTGCTGTATCCGGAGCATGATGAATCCGCCATCTCTCTCATCTGTGTTACTATTCACCTGCTCCCGGCACCTAAGTGCACCGTTATCATATGAACCGTAACTCATCGGCTACTGTTTAGTACCCGTAAAGAGGAAAAAGGTTTTAGATTATTTGTTTTCGTTTACGATCAACCGGCAGAAAGGCCTGTATACAATTGATAATACTTCCCCTTTTCCGCCATAAGTTCTTCATGCGTACCACGTTCTATGATATGTCCCTGCTCCATGACCATGATACAGTCGCTGTTACGAACAGTCGACAGTCTGTGAGCTATGACAAATGTGGTACGGCCGCGCATCAGAGAATCCATCCCTTCCTGGACTATCCTTTCTGTACGCGTATCGATGGAACTCGTCGCTTCATCAAGTATCAGCACCGGCGGATCTGCCACTGCTGCCCTTGCTATAGATAATAATTGTCTCTGCCCCTGACTTAACGATGAACCATCTCCAGTTATCATGGTATCATATCCATCCGTCATCTGTCTTATAAATCCGTCAGCACTTACAAGTTTTGCAGCTGCCTCAACTTCCTCATCCGTGGCATCAAGCCTTCCGAAACGGATATTTTCACGTACCGTACCGGTAAAAAGATGTGTATCCTGAAGCACCATTCCGAGAGATCTCCTGAGATCTCCCTTACGGATCTTGTTTATATTGATACCATCATACCTGATCTTTCCGTCCTGAATATCATAAAAACGGTTAATAAGATTTGTAATGGTAGTTTTTCCCGCGCCGGTCGAACCAACAAACGCAATTTTTTGTCCCGGCTTTGCAAATAATTTTACATCATGAAGTACCATCACATCATCATTATAACCGAAATCGACACCAAGCATCTCAACATTTCCCTTAAGTTCTTTATAATCCGTAGTGCCGTCAGCCTTATGATAATGTTTCCATGCCCAGCGCTCCGTCCTTTCGAGTGTTTCTATAAGTTCACCGTCAGCGCCCTCTTTTACATTGACTAGTGTCACATATCCTTCATCTTTTTCCGGCTCTTCATCAAGGAGCGCAAATATACGCTCTGCTCCGGCAAGCGCCATAACCACAGCATTTAACTGCATACTTATCTGATTTATCGGCATACTGAAGCTTTTATTGAATGTAAGGAATGAAGCTAATCGTCCCAGAGTCAGTCCTGAAACACCGGAAAGTGCCAATATGCCGCCTGCTATTGCACACAGCACATAACTCAGGTTTCCGAGCTGCGCATTTATAGGTCCCAGTACATTCGCAAACTGGTTAGCATTATACGCACTCTCGTATAATTCCTGATTTCTTTTCTCAAATTCCTCGATGGCCTTTTCTTCATGACAAAAGACTTTAACTACTTTTTCTCCGGTCATCATCTCCTCGATATATCCATTTAAGGAACCGAGATTTTTCTGCTGCTTCTTAAAATAATTTCCTGACAAGCCGGCAGCTTTCTTTGAAGCAAAGAGCATTACCGCAACCATAAATACTGACAGGATCGTAAGCGGAACATCCAAAAACAGCATGCTGAAAAATACGCTCACGATCGTCACAGCACTATTTAAGAACTGCGGTAATGACTGGCTTATCATCTGCCTCAAAGAATCAATATCATTTGTATAAACAGACATGATGTCGCCATGAGCATGTGTATCAAAGTACTTTATCGGAAGGCTCTCCATCTTTGAAAAAACATCACTTCTGAGTCTTAACAGAGTTCCCTGACTGACCCTTATCATTATCCTCTGATATGCAAAAGTCGAAATCACGCCTATCATATAGAAAACAGCGACCCTCATCATTGCATATAAAAGAGGCGCAAAATCCGGTGAATCCGCCTTTATCATGGGAGTAATATAGTCATCTATGAGATTTCTCATAAATAACGTTCCCTGCACATTTGCCAATACTCCCGCAAATATCAGAAAAACAACCAGTACAACCCTGATCCCGTACTCTTTCATAACGTATCCCATTACACGTTTAAAAAGCTTTCCGGGATTTTTGACACGAACCCTTACTCCGGGAGTTCCTCTTCGCCGTCCAAATTCTCTGACTCGTCTTTCAGCCATTATGCCTCTCCTCCCTTCTCATCAAAATCAGCATTTCCTTTTGTCTGGGATTCGTAGACATCACGATAGATCTCATTATTTTTTAACAGATTTTCATGTGTGTCAAAACCACTAATGCGTCCATTGTCCATGACAATGATCCTGTCAGCGCTCTGAACACTGGATATACGCTGGGCAATGATAAATCTGGTCATACCGGGGATTTCTTTTGTAAATCCCTCACATATCTTTGCATCAGTCGCTGTATCCACAGCCGAAGTGGAATCATCAAGTATCAATATCTTTGGATTTTTAAGTAATGCTCTGGCAATACATATTCTCTGCTTCTGTCCACCGGATACATTCGTTCCGCCCTGTTCAATATGCGTGTTGTATTTCTCCGGCATACGCTCTATAAATTCATCTGCACAAGCGATCTCACAGGCTTTTTTACACTCTTCCTCCGTTGCATTTTCATTTCCCCAACGGAGATTATCGAGGATCGTACCGCTGAATAGTTCATTTTTTTGCAGCACGACAGCAACCTGATCTCTAAGTGTCGTGAGATCATACTCTCTCACATCCTTACCGCCTACTCTGACACTTCCCTTACCCACGTCATATAGTCTGCTTATGAGATTTACCAGAGAAGACTTGGAGGATCCTGTTCCACCTATGATACCGATGGTCTCTCCTGCCTTTATATCAAGATTGATATCCGACAAAACCGGTTCACCGTTTCCATAAGAAAACCACACATGATCAAATGTCACTGAACCATCCTGAACACTCATCACAGGATCTTCCGGATTTTTGATATCCGATTCCTCATTTATTATCTCGGTAATTCTCTGCGCGCTTGCCGAGGACATGCTGACCATTACAAAAATCATGGAAAGCATCATGAGACTCATAAGTATGTTCATGCAATAAGCAAGAAGACTCATGAGCTGTCCTGTAGTCAGATCACCTGCAACTATATAATGCGCTCCAAACCAGCTTATAAGAAGGATACACGCGTACACCGTAAACTGCATGACCGGCATATTTAAAACCACGGTACTTTCAGCTCTTACAAACATTTTATAGATATTTTTACTGGCGCTGTTGAAACGTTCTTCCTCATATTTCTCACGAACAAACGCTTTTACTACTCGTATTGCAGAAACATTTTCCTGAACACTGGAATTTAGATCATCATACTTTTCAAATACTTCTTTGAAATATTTTGTCACTCTGGACATTATAAGCACGATAAACATGCCAAGGAAAAGCACCGCAACAAGATAGATGGATGCCAGTCTCGGGCTTATCACAAATGCCATGGTCATAGCGACAATAATGGATGACGGCGCTCTCATAAACATACGCAGGAGCATCTGATATGCATTCTGTACATTCGTAACATCCGTAGTAAGTCTGGTCACGAGACCTGCCGTCGAATATCTGTCAATATTAGAAAAGCTATAAGTCTGTATATTTCGAAACATTGCGTTTCTCAGGTTTCTCGCAAGTCCTGCCGAAGCTCTTGCGGCTGTACAGGCGCCCATGATACCGGCAAAAAGTCCAAGAAGAGCCACTATTATCATAAGACCGCCAGCACGGTATATATGATTCAGATCACCTGTCATTACGCCTTTATCGATGATAGACGCCATGAGAAACGGAATGATCATTTCCATTATCACTTCCAGAAACATAAAAAAGGGAGTCAGGAAAGAGTCTCTCTTAAATTCTCTCACCTGACCTCCTATCGTTTTTAGTATTTCTTTTCCAGAAATCGAATTGTAGGATTTTTCCATAATAATAATTATTGCCTTTCAGAAGACAGGATCCCAAATAAAAATAATTTTGTGAAAAAACAATCGCCTTTTTACTTTTGACCCTGTCATCATCATCTTAGATTGTTATCAAGAGAAGGGTTCCTTTTCCTTTAATGCTGTACTCTCCTTCATCAGCAGATATCAGTATTCCATCTCCTTTAAGGATTTCCATGCGGTTTTCCTCATCCTTCAGGATCATCTCTCCATCAATGGTCAGTAAGTGATGGAAAGACGTACCGTCTGTTTTCAAAGTCACTTCTCCATTTACTTCGATCTTATCCAGCGTAAAAGTATCACATTTTACCAAATGATCTCCATCGTTCCTCTCCGGCACACCTGCTGTAAGGATAGCAGCCTCGACAGCATCATCTATCATAAGCTCTCTCGGCTGTCCATCAGGCTTCACACGTCCAAAGTCATATACTCTGTACTTAACCTGCTCGTACTGCTTTACCTCTGCCGCAAGGACACCGGCACCGATACTATGGAGTATTCCCGATGGAAGGAAATAGATCTCACCCGGATGAACCGGCTGAAAATGCAGTTCCTTCATCAATTCATTATCTTCGATCTTACGACGAAATTCCTCTTTTGTAAGATCGTGTTCCAATCCGTAAAAAATACCGGCATTTGGCAGACAGTCCAGTATATACCAGCACTCGTCATTGCCCTTAAGAAGTCCCTTTGCATCAGCGTACTCATCTCTGGGATGAAGCTTTATCGAAAGGTTCTGATGTGCATCGATAAACTTTACAGAAATAGGAAACTGCTTAAATCTGGAGTAATTTGTACCCGTGACGGCTTCACCGCCCTGCTCCAGATATTCCTTTACAGTCTTTCCCTTGTATTCCCCATTCCGGATGGTTGTGAGACCTTCCGGATTACATGATAATTCCCATGTTTCAGATAATACATAGCCATGGTATTCAGACTTTCCAAAATCTTTTTTTAGCCTGCTTCCTCCCCACAGATCATCCTTGTATGCGGGTTTCAGCTTATAAACAGCCATGTTGTTCCTTCTCCTTTTACTTTTTTAAAGTTTTTCTCCTCCGCTTATGCGCTCATAAGTCAGGAAATAATAGATCAGACTGAAATATGTCTGTTCTTCACTTCTCATAGTCAGTTTCCACTCCGGATCATGATCCAGATCCGGAAGATATGCGTCTGCTTCATATACATGATCGATCCTCGTGATAAGTGCTGTATCGCAGAGCGGCAGAAGGAGCTTATAGATCTGCTCACCGCCTATGCAGTAAAGATCCTCAGGATCATATTGCTTAAGAACGTTTTTCAACTCATCTATGTCATGAACAACAGTCACTCCTTCGGGAGCATAATCTTTCTGTCTGGTCATTACGATATTTACACGGTTCGGGAGCGGTTTCTGATTCGGAAAGCTCTCTAATGTCTTTCGTCCCATAACCACCACATGACCTGTAGTTTCCTGTCTAAAATACTGCTGATCCTGAGGGATACGGACAAGAAGTTCATTTTTCAGTCCGATTCCCCATTTTGCGTCTGCTGCAGCTATTAATTTCATTAAAAAATCTCCTTATATCTTCTTTATTTTTCCCATTTATCACAAAGCGCTGATATCTGATCAGCAAATCTTGCCAGATCTTTATTCGCTCCATGCTCATATCTGCGTATCAATGCCATTAGTCGCTGACCTGCTGCCACAAGCCTGTCATAAACAGAGCTTCCACGCGTAACAGTTCTTACCTTTCTGTTTATTGCCCTGACACCTCTTGCTTCATATTCGATAACTCCGGCTTCCAGATCATAACGGGTTCCGCTGTAAGGCGCATATGCCCGCAAACCTAGTTCTTCATGAAGAGCGTCCGCAAAGTGATCCGTGACTTCATCTTCTCCATGAACAACAAAAACCATATGCGGTCTGCTTTCCTGGAAGTTTCTCATCCATTCGATAAGACCTTCTTTATCCGCATGTCCGCTCATTCCTCTCAAGATGGTCACTTCTGCTCTGACAGCGATTTCTTCACCAAAAAGTTTCACGCTGTCTGCACCCTCTACAAGCGCCCGTCCGAGAGTTCCCGATGACTGATATCCTACAAAAAGGATCGTACATTCATCTCTCCAGAGATTATGCTTTAAATGATGACGTATACGTCCCGCATCGCACATTCCTGATGCAGAAATGATCACCTTTGGCTCATCGTCTGCATTTATAAGCCTGGACTCGTCCGGAGTGATGGACAACGTAAGTCCCGGGAAAGACAGTGGATTTATGCCTTTCTCCACCAGTTCTTTTGCCTCGTCATCATAACATTCAAATGAACTTTTTCCGAAAATGCTGGTCGCATCTACGGCCAGAGGCGAATCCACATATACCGGAAAATCCTCATGTCCGTGGACCAGACCTTTTTCTTTTATCTGACGGATGAAATATAGAAGCTCCTGCGTACGTCCTACCGCAAAAGACGGGATCACCACATTTCCGCCTCTGTCGAGAGTTCGCTGGAGTATCTTTGTTAAGTCACCTATGTAATCGATTTTTTCCTTAGAATGCAGTCTGTCTCCGTAAGTTGACTCTATAACCACATAATCCGCTTCTTTTACAGGCTGCGGATCTTTCAGTATTGGCTGGTCTTTATTTCCGACGTCACCGGAAAAGACGATTTTTTTCGTAACCTTTCCTTCCGTGAGCCATACTTCTATAGCCGATGACCCAAGAAGATGTCCTACATCTGTGAAGCGTATCATTATGCCTTCTGATACATTTATCCTCTGATCATAAGGCACGGGATTTAAGAGCCTGATCGCACCGTCTGCATCTTCCATAGTATACAGCGGCTCGAATGGCGGAACATTTGCACTTCGACGTGCTTTTCGATTTCGCCACTCTGCTTCAAAAGTCTGTATGTGGGCACTGTCTCGAAGCATGATACTGCAAAGGCGAACCGTTGCTGTCGTTGCAAAAATCTTTCCACGAAATCCTTTTTGATACGCAAGCGGAAGGAGTCCTGAATGATCTATGTGTGCATGTGTCAAAAAGATGTAGTCTATGTCTGCTGCCGGTACGGGCAGAGGAACGTTTTCATAAAGATTTAGACCCTGCTCCATTCCATAGTCTACAAGAATACGTTTTCCGCAAGCTTCCAGATAATGGCAGCTTCCTGTGACTTCATGATCTGCACCAACGAACGTCAGCTTCATAGGCATTACCCCCTTTTAGTTAAACGCACGCATCATTTTTGCCATTGGCTTTACCGCATCCTCAAGGTCCTGAATTGCTGTGTTAAGCCCTTCGAAGTCTACACTCTGCATTTTTTTAACTGCTTCTGTGAGTTGTTCAGCATTGTCTTCTACCATAGTATTCATATTGTTGCTCGTTTCTGTGATAGAGTCTGTCATGACTTTTATGCTGTCCAGCTGTTCATCAACTTTTTCAAGCGAGCTCTGTGCTGTTACTACTGCCTCATTTGTGTTTTCGAGAACTGTTACTACCCTTGGTACGATGATGATCGCACTAATAAGAAAGATCATGACAAGTGCCGCAAGCAGCATGCTTGTACGCTTAGCGTATTTTGCTTCTTTTTTCTCCCACTCCAGAAGCTCTTTAAGTGTGGCTGTGTCCTGTGTTTCTGCTAATGAGTTCATCTGTGTGTCTGCCATGTTTATACTCTCCTTTATAAACGTTAGTTGTTGGATAACCGCTTACTTATGTATATATCCTCAATCCCTTAGGATAGTGGTTCTTTATGATACGACCGTCAGATTTTCCCCATCCCAGCGAGAACCCGTCTACAGTCACGAGGCACCATCCTTTTCCGGTTTCTGTGTCCTGTAATGTCTGTCCACCTATGAAGCCCATAGCCTCTTGTGAATCCGCTGTAAGGCGTGCCGTCCTCTTTACGTCACCTTCTTTTAAGTAAAGAGCAAGTGCATGCCCCGGTTCAAATCGGTTCTTTTTTATAGTACCTAAGTGAAGTCCGGGACGAAGAACTTTTAATCTGGTGAATGCCGGCGAATCCTTTGGCGCAAGATACAGCTGATCACCAAACAGATGAAATACTCCTTCCGGAAGCACACCTGGATTTAAGGTTTCTTCCTCAAATTCTCGGAAAAGCTTCAGATCCTTTGACGGTACTCCTACAAGCAGGCCATTTGCCGATACTCTGAAAGGATTACTTGAAAGATCACCTTCTCTGTCAAGAACTGCGAGGTAATGACCTTCTCCTCTCATCTTATGCGGCCAGAGTCTGATGCTGTTTTCCACGCCATCTGCCGGATCCTCTCCTGCCCATTCTTTTCGGCCGGACTCCATTCCGCATGAAGCCTCGACTTTTGTGCAGATAAAATCAGGATTCTCCTTTAAGAAACGGCTTATCTGAGCTTCATCCTCAGCAGGCGCAAAAGTGCAGGTAGAATATACGATACGACCTCCCGGAGCCAGCATCTTAACCGCTTCTCTAAGAATCCCTTCCTGCCTATCCGCGCACATTTCCACGTTTTCCGTGCTCCATTCTGTCTCCGCCTCCTCATTTTTGCGGAACATTCCTTCTCCGGAACATGGCGCATCTACAAGTATCCTGTCGAAATACCCCTGAAAGATCTCAGACAATGCATCCGGTAAAGCACTTACCACTATGGCATTGGAAATACCAAGTCTCTCAATATTTAGCGCCAGTATCTTTGCACGATTTGGATTTGGCTCATTGGCTACCAGGATTCCCTTACCCTGCATGGCAGCAGCGATCTGAGTAGTTTTCCCACCCGGTGCCGCACAGAGATCGAGTATTTTTTCTCCGGGCGCAGCATCCAAAAAGGTCACAGGCGCCATGGCACTGGGTTCCTGGATATAATACACTCCAGCTTCATGATACGGGTGTTTTCCGGGCGCTTCATCCGGATCGTAATAATAACCGTTTTCAGCCCAGGGAACGGGTTCAAGCGCAAATGTACGATCAAGTACATTTTTTTGATCACCGAGATCAGTACTCTTGAGCGGATTTATCCTAAGTGCCTGTGCCCGCGGACGATCATAAGAAGCCACAAAAGACTCATATTCCTGTGGCTCCATCATTTGTTTCATTCTGTTTATAAATTCATTTGGTAACATAGTTTAATTTTACCACTTAATCAGTCTCTGTGGGCATTTTTATGATGACAGAACGCAAGCTTCATTTATAAGCGAAGCAATTCGTGTCATCAGTAAAATTTGTATGCAATTTTCAAAGAATTCGTAAGATTTTACTCGGAAAACGCATTCGTTAGGAAGATTTTACAATAGACACTACAGGTATTTTTGTTAATTATTCAAAGATCCCTTACCTAAGAATGGTGATAAAATATAAGAGGTAATGCGACTCTCACGAAAGGAGTATTGGATGTATAAAACCGGTGATTTCGTTGTCCACAAAGTTGATGGTCTCTGTCAGATCACAAACATTTCCTCTCTGGACATTCCAGACTGTGATCATAATAAACAGTACTACTATCTGATCCCTACCGATTGTCCGACGAGCAAGATCTATGTTGCTGTCGGTTCCGGTGATGCCACCCTGCGAGAACCTGTGACTCACGACGAAGCACTGGATCTCATCGACTCCATTCCGGAACTTGATGAGATAAGCGTCGAGAATGAAAAAAATCGCCAGAGTGAGTATAATAAAGCATTGGTACAGAACGATGCACGTGAACTGTGCCGTCTCTTAAAGACTACTCACGCCCGTAAGGAAGCACGTATCAGAAAGGGGCGCACCGCCACTTCCGTTGATGAGCATTTCCTTCGTTCTGCGGAACATGCACTTTTCAGTGAATTGTCTTACGCACTGGGAGTTGATGAAAAAGAAATGAACGAATTTATCGAAGATCGGTTATCTAAAGACTGATATGACGATTTAAAAAGTTCAAGATTTAAGCGAGGGACGGCAAATGTCCCTCGCTATTGTTTTTATATCCTGCTCTTTATCTCATCTCTTAAATATGCACCTGTTTCGTACATAAATTTACGAGCCGGATCGTGCAGTCTTTTCGGAAGCGCAAAAAACATAGGTCCTGTCTCAAAGTTCAGTGTTCCGTCATATCCTATGTCAACCAGCCCGTCTATTACACCATCCCAGTCACTAAGCGACGGATTTCCCCAGTTACTTACATAAGTAAACGGCATCGCATGAAGGTCACGCACTCCATCATTTTCATGTATATGAAGGATCTTAAGATAATCTCCTATGATATTTATATATTCCCGCAGATTTTTCCGCATAAGGTTTGCATGTCCTGTATCCAGGCAGAATCCAAACTGTCCCTGAAATTTCGAATTGAGTTCTTTCATGTAAAACACTGTCTCGTTTTCATCGGTACATGCTCCTGTAAAGACTCTTCCGTTTTCCCATGTAAAAAGATTTTCAAGGCAGATCACTACTCCGGCTTCTTTTGCTGCAGGAGCGAGTTCCGTGAAATATTCCAGATTCTTTTTTATCTCCGTGTCCTTCTCGTATTTTCTCCTGAGATTCAACGGATGGATCACAAGATAAGGTATTCCCATATCACCGGCGATCATGATCACATTTTTTTGCACTTTAATAAATTGAGATAATTCGTTTTCTGTTTCCGGATACTCTCCAAACATCGCATGTCCCTGACTGAATTCAAGTCCGGAAGCTATACATGCTTCTTTATACGGTGCAAAAAAAGTCACGAGTTCTTCTATTGGCTTATCAAAAAAACAGCTGCCATCAGACATGTACTGTGTCCTTGAATCAACAAACACTTCAAAATTAAAGTCCACCGCGTCAAAGCCTGCGTCTTTTATTTTTTTGAACTCCTGAACTAAGTTTTCCCCAGGTTCACAACTAACAGTGCCCATTGATTGAATACCGATCTTCATGTATGCCTTCTTTCTGGTCATCAAGTTGAAAAAATGCAAATTTTTGCATCATGCTCACGTCTACGCCAATAACAACATAGCACTGTGCAGCCATCAACTCAATACACAGATTGCTTATACCGAACAAAGAATCCGGCTTTGCCGGATTGAATTTCCCATGTGCAAAAACGGAACCGGTAACAAGTCATTACCGGTTCCGCTCCTTTTATATATTGATATGACGTTTAGATCATTCAGTCTACAGGTTCAAACATATCCTTGCCCACTCCGCACATCGGGCAGATCCAGTCATCGGGGATATCCTCAAAGGCTGTTCCCGGCTCGATCCCGCTCTCCGGATCACCCTTTTCAGGATCATAAATATAGCCACACGGTTCACACTTATACTTTTTCATACTTGTCGATTTCTCCTTTCATTCCACATAATTACGCTGCATGCTCGTATTTTGTGGGTCCCAAATAAAAAAGCTCTTTTGTGGAAGAACGATCACATTTTATTTTAGACCCTGTCATAATTATATGTCGGATATTATCTGACTCTACACAAGTACTCCCGGAAAATCTACCTTCGGTTTCCATCCGGTATGCTCACGGATCTTCTCAACCGACGGACACAATGATACGATCTGACCGCTTACATTATCTCCGTAGCGTATCTCTGTTTCCGGGCTTATCTTCTCATGAAGGATCTCTACAAACTCTCGTAAAGGTCTGTAACGTCCATCCGCAAGGTTATATATTTCTCCTGCATGCCCTTTTTTCATAAGAGCCATCATAGCATCAGCCGCATCTCCGGCATCCAGATAGTCCCACATCTGTGTGCATGATGAAAGCTTCGGTGATACGCCATATTTAAGACTTTGAAGCGCATACTGTATCATGGTTTCTTTACGCTCATATTTGCCATAAAGAGAAAAGATCCTGCCCCATATCCATTCCACATCCAGCTGTTCCGCAAGACGCTTCGTGAGATACATCGCCGCTGTTTTTGCTGCTCCATATGCAGAAAATGGATCGGGCATAGTATCCTCAGTAACACCTGATTCCATACCGGAGAGGTATCCATACTCTGCCTGAGAACCTATCATAAGGATACGTCTGCAGTGAAGTGCAGCGGCTTCTTTGACTGCATTCAGCGCCGGCTCGATATTTTTCATCTGTCCCTCAAAGTCATCTCTGCCGCCAACCCAGCTCAGATGATAAAATTCATCACACTTACGGATACCGGTCATTTCCTCGATCTTTTCCGATATATGACGATACTCAGACATATCAAGCGGAACTCGAATTAATTCGCCGTATGAAACATCTCCGGCCTTTCTCTTGTCTTCCGCATCAAGTCTTATCTTCTCAAGTCTCTCATTATGGGCAGACCCGGGTCTCTCTATACAAATGACCTTTCTGCCGCTTTCTACTAATTTTTCCGTAAGGTTGCAGCCAGCAAACCCCGCCGCACCTGTGATTACTGATATGATCATATTTTTGTTCTTCTTTCCATATCCATGAGAGGTTTCAATAAGTGCTCTGCGTTTGTTTGAGCAAAGGGATTATCCATCAAGAGCACTTTGCCTTCATCTCTTTAAATAGTAATTAACAGCAATCTGAAGATTTCATCTGCCAACGCGATATGGAAGTATCTTGCATTTATGAGTTTTCTTTCCGGCTTCAGAGTTTTTATCATAAGAAATTCCTACTAAAAGAATCGTTCTCCCATAGTTTTCAATAACAGAAGGATATTTTCTCTCTAAAATCTGTGCAATCGCGCCTTCTGCAGATTCATTCCACTTTAACTCTATTACCAGCGCAGGCCAATCCGAATCAGCCTTCGGTAGATAAACGATATCCGAATAACCCTCCCCCGAAGGAAGTTCCTCAAACTGAATATAATGATCTCTATAAGAATAATATGCCAACTTTATCACACTTCTAAGGCTATCTTCTTTATTGTAATGAAGCGCCACTGTTTCCTCTGTATGAACTCTCTCAATTTGAGCCGCTACCGCGTCCTCATTCATTTGAATCGTATCCTTAAAAAGCTGTTCACTCTCTTTTAGTCGCTTTAGCGTCTCCTCATGTGTCACTTCATGAATAGACCTCTGAAATTCTATTCTTATTTCTTCGTTTGGAATATATACTGTTCCATTAACCGAATCATACGCAAGGTAACCCAAATGAATCAATAACGTCAGTACATCATCCCTTCCCTTAAATGTAATAAGATCATTTGAAAATCCATTTGTATCTACCTTGACCTTTAACCCACCAATCAGTTCAGCAACAGTCTTCGTTAAGCCATTGAAATCTTTACTAATGTATTCCATAAGATCTGTCGAAATAGTTGATTCTGACCAATACGAGTCAAAATCCTCATTTTTTATAGCTTCCATTACAGAATTTGGATTATATACGGATTCGATCTCCTTAAAAGAATATCCATCATACCAACGCTTCATACTGTTAAAGTCAATTTTCTTTTCCTCACAAAGTCGTATCACTTCATTTTCTGTAAATCCAACATACTCCGCATATTTGCGAGGTTTCACTACTGAGTATTCCTTAAAATCAGAAATTGCAGATTGTGAACCATCCTTCTTGATAGGCAATATTCCCGTCATATATGCTGCAGCTACAACTTTAGGTGTAAAGTTTGTATTCTTAAACCATCCTCTTAAAAGATTTAAATATATCTGCTGTGCATTATCATCATCCCTCGCCTCTCTGATCATTGCATCCCATTCATCTATAATAAAGATAAACTGTCTTCCATTCGGACGTTCAACACAATGCACTAGACAATTTTCAAGGCTTTTATCACGAGGAGCTTCTGGGTCAAGTACTAATATCTCTTCTTTAATAGCTTTTGCAATCCGCGAAGGTACATCCGCCAGAGACACTTTTTCTCTCCTCGCAACCGAAATAAACCCCGAAATATCCAAGCAAATCACATTATATTTATTAATATGCTCTTCATAAGACTTACATTTTGAAACTACTTTATTATCAAAAAGATCATGTGAATCACAAGAACAATCATAATACGCAGATAACATCTTTGCAGAATACGATTTACCAAAACGACGCGGTCTGCTGATACAAACAAGGCTATCTTCCCCACCGATAGTTTCGTTAAATAGCCTGATCATTCCGGTTTTATCAACATAATTTGGCCCATCTATTCTCTTAAATGCCTGATTGCCAGGATTAACATATATTCCCACGCAGTTTCTCCTTATTCCAATAAAACAATAAACTCTCTACTTTTGTCCATGTCATTATTTACAACAACCTGTTTCAAGGTTTATTAAAGATATTTTAATACTACATTTTAGGTACAAATATCTCAATAGTATTTGTGCGTTAATCACATTGATCTACACTCTTATTCTACTGTAACGCTTTTAATCCATTTCTGTCATGCTAATTTTCCTTCTATATTCTCTTTTCTTGGTCTGACATTATTCCAACATTTTGCAGTGCCAAGATTCCCCCAAGCTTCGCTGTCATCAGAAAGAATAAATGAATCATCAGAAAGATCTTTTCCTGACAAAACGCAATTTAATGAATCGATCAACATAACAAATGCCTGAGCAGATGCACGTTCAAAGTCTTTTCGGAATATATTTCCTGCAGGTAGATCTGCATTCCACCCCTTAACAAAGAGATCATACATTTTTTCTATATCTATCTGACTTACACAGTAATAGGTTAGCCCATTTAAAAACCTGCTCTGAATCATAATCCGGCGCATAATGGGTCGCCATAACACATACCAACGCTATTTCATCTGGTTCCACTTCAAGTTCTTCACTTATCTCTGCTATCCATTTCCCTTTACGCAATTTAATACAAATCATGTCAACTGATCGCCTTTGATACCCAAAATCAAAGCCACACGCTCTATGTTCTTCCAACAGCGCCATAATTTTTGCTTTTGATTCTTCCGTCATACTAATTCTTCCTATTACCTTTCTTAACTCTTACATCCCTCTGGCTTTTTTATTACGTATCAAACTATACATTCCATGCCTCGTTATAAACCTTCTCTTCATCATATTCTGGTGCATATTCAGCAGCAATCTTGCAAATTTCCTTTATCTTCTCCGGATTTTCTTCAAGATCTTCACATATTTCTGATACATCTTTCCCCTTTCGTAATTTGATGCATATGATGTCAACTAAGCGCTTTTGATACCCACACTTGAAACCATACTCCCACTCATCATCCAACATTGCCTCAATCTGTGATTTTGATCCTTCCGTCATACTATCCTATACCTCCTATATTCGCACTCACCATTACCGCATAAACGTTAATAAGTAATGGTTTTTATATTTAGCATTTCCCCATCATTTGTCTAATATTTTTATAAAATGCGCCCTTTGATTTGTATAAACGTATTTATTATACGTTTATACGATATATTAATTTTAAAAAATAAGCATGTCAAGCGACATGCCTATACCCGTACATTCACTTTTTTATTGATCTTAATGCATCTGCATATCCAATAAGTCTTGCTTTTCGTTTTTCATCCAGACTTTTATATATCTCTATCAGCTCAAATGCCTCGTCATCCTCACCTAGTAATATGTAATCAACTCCATTTCGACGTTCTATGCTGTCCTGCAAAATTTCATAAGGTGTAACATCCAGGACATTACATATACACATAATTTTGTCAGCAGCAGGATTTGTTTTTTTTCGTTTCCAGTCACTTACCGTACTCTGAGATATACCGGTTCTTCTTGCAAATTCTATCTGAGAAATACCTTTCTCTTCCATTATCTTAAATATTTTCTCGCTAATTATCATAAATTATCCTCTGACTCTATTTGTATTCACTTGTCCTATTTGAGCTCAATAAACTCAACCGCCTTTATACCCAAATGAATAATAGTCTTTTCCAGTCTTTGATGTTTATTGTATAAAAAAAATCCCTTCTAAACAAGCAAAACGCCCTTCCTTGGCACATTGTAAGTAACCGAAAATCCGAGGGAATACATGACACTTACAGTCAAAATAATATAATAATATCAAAAACGGGATGTACCTTTTCAAACACATCCCGCCTTAAATCATCACATTTTTATTCGTAATCGAGCGCCAAATACATAGGTCTACAATTATCTTCATCCTCTTTCAGTGAAA
Source organism: uncultured Lachnospiraceae bacterium (assembly GCA_947170415.1). Taxonomy (GTDB): domain Bacteria; phylum Bacillota; class Clostridia; order Lachnospirales; family Lachnospiraceae; genus NK4A144. Next base: position 34,695 of record CAMVTN010000009.1, read on the forward strand.
AATGTAAATCTGCATCAAGATCGTGAAGCCTCACACGACTAAAGTCGCGTGCTTCCATACCCGTTTTTCTGGGGTG
>CAMVTN010000010.1 GCA_947170415.1 uncultured Lachnospiraceae bacterium
GATCCAGTTTCTATTTTTTGAGGATTGCAGCTCTGCCAATGCCATTGAGTACATGGGAGGGATAAATACCGAAAATTACGCCGATGTATATAAATGGTTAATGGAGAGTATTACAATTCCGGGCGGCACTATAGCCGATACCTGGATCACTCCGGGAGTAAGGCCTATACAGGTAGAGATCGAACGCAGAAAACTTTTTCTGAATGTTGACGAGCCTACTTTCCTGATACCTCCCGAAACAATTTTTTGTACAAACTCTCCACCTCCGGTTCCGGGACTCTGGGCGCGTATCATACATCTTTTTTCTATGACAGGACACCCGGAAGTTGCAGAATACGATAACTATGTTTCCTGCAAGACCACTTATGTACAAAATCTTGCAGATGCAGAAACAGCAAACGAAATTAGGCGGAAAGAAATTTCTGCCGAAAATGCAGCCATCGAAACTCAGCAGCGTATCATTGCCGAGGAAGCAGCGAGACGCCTGATCACAGAAGTGAAAGACGCTGAAGCGGCTGCAAATGATGTAATGGTCAAAAGCACTTTGGCCCGTTACTGATAAGTGATCCTTCTGATTTCTGATATGACACAGCATTCTCTCCCGTCAGGTTATCCTGAAATGATGTTGTAACCCCCGTCAGAGATCAGATTAAGATATACCTCCAAGAACTCTTAAATCAGGATCTAGCACCATCTGACAAAGCAGCCGGCATCTCGAATCCATGCCGGCTGCTTTGTCGTTACTAAAATTTTGACAAAACAAATTGCGTGAACTGTTTGATGCAGTCCACGCAATTTTTATTTTATCTGAATCTAACACACACTGCAGAAATAACAGCAGGTCATCGCAGCATAAAAGAATGATACCCCGATACCTATATACGCAAGTGTCTTATATCTCGTATTTTCACATATCGCCTTTATACCCCAAATGACTGAAAGCGGGATCAGTATATAAAATCCCACCATATAAAACGCAGCCGGCATAAAAAGTAACGCCCCTAAAAATGAATGCAATGCCGCAGCATCCGCATACCATCGCCTCTCACTACTCCTGTCCTCAGCCACTATCCTTGTAGCTTCTTCATATTCTACACCGTATCTTGCAATATCCATAATCGTGTATCCCTTCATACAGACCGGTTAGGCTGCTTCCCTCCGTGGCAGCAGTTTCAAATTGGTATGATATTCTTCATACTCTCTTTGCCTATATTTCGGTTGTATGGTGTATACGCTTTATTGGCTAAATTCCCGTTATTTCCCCACGACAATCCATATGATTTTATTTATTATTCCTTAGTCGTTTTCTTAATCGGATTTTTACTTTTGGCCCTGTCATCATGGTATAATGACCACAAACGTTTCGCCTTATTTTTAACAATAATCCGCCTCTTAACTTATTCATAAGAAAGGATCGGATCATGCTTAATAATAAAAATGCTAAAGCGCTGTCTCCTGAGGAATTTCAAAATCCCGGCAGTGCTTTTCGCGGCAAGCCCTTTTGGGCCTGGAATTGCAGACCTGACAAAGATCTGCTTTATCGCGAACTGGATGCTCTAAAAGAAATGGGTATGGGCGGCGTACACATCCATAGTCGTGTCGGACTGGATATTCCTTACCTTGGAGAAAAATTTACTGAGCTGGCAGGTGACTGCCTTCAATACTTAAAAGACCAAAACATGGAATGCTGCCTCTATGATGAAGACCGGTGGCCTTCAGGTTCCGCAGGCGGTCTGGTTACCCGTGACCATAAATACAGACAAAGATATCTGGTGATCAGCCCATCTGATTTTAAGAATGAAAATAAGTCAGAGTTTCTGTCAGCCGCATCTGCCGTTCGTAGTAATGAATTTACCCCCCTCGGCAGTCTCAAAATCACACAGGACAAAGACGGTAATCTGTTAAGTTCTATATATACTTCACCGGAAGGAGAAGTAACGAAAACAGCTTATACCGATAGTGAAAAAAATCCTCCATCTGATCCAATATGCTCTTCCTGGCAGATAAACATGGAAGTATCCGGCGATACGCCATGGTTTAATAACGAAGCCTATGTAGATACGCTTAATCCCGCAGCCATGCAGGATTTTATAAATAAGACACACGAAAAATATTTTGCTGCTTTCGGCGAGGAATTTGGAAAGACCATCCCTTCGATCTTTACTGATGAGCCGCAGATGTCACTCAAGGAAGTTCTGGAGGATCCTTTCGAAAAAAAGCCTGTAATACTTCCATGGACAACAGATTTTAACGATACTTTTACCACCAAATATGGTTTCTCACTTTTACCGCACATTTCCGAGCTCGTATGGGAAACCCCAAATTATATTTCTAAAGCAAGATACCTGTATCACCGTCATCTGATCGAGAGATTTTCCGGTGCATTCGGAGACCTCGTCGGTTCATGGTGCAAAAAACACAATATCGCATTAACCGGACACATGATGAATGAGTGGACACTTTTTTCCCAGACAACCGCCGTGGGGGAAGCTATGCGTCCTATGAAAGATTTCACGATCCCCGGAGTTGATATGTTGTGTGACAGACGTGAATACTCCACAGTTAAACAGGCAGCAAGCGTTGCTCACCAGATGAGCCGTACAGGTGTCATGAGTGAAATTTACGGTGTCACCGGCTGGGATTTTGATTTCAGAGGTCATAAAGTTGCCGGCGACTGGCAGGCAGCACTCGGCATCACTCACAGAGTTCCTCATCTTTCATGGGTTTCCATGGCAGGCGAAGGAAAGCGTGATTATCCTGCATCGATCGGCTACCAGTCTCCATGGTACAAAGAATATCATCGTATAGAAGATCACTTTGCCCGCCTTAACACAGCGCTTACCCGGGGTAAACCGCACATAGATGTAGGAGTAATACACCCTATTGAATCCTATTGGATCTATTTTGGTAATCGCCTGCAGACTTCGCCGATAAGACAAAACCTTGATACTGTCTTTGAAAATGTTATAAAATGGCTTCTTTTCGGTCTTATAGACTTTGACTTTATCTCAGAATCAATGCTCGCTGAAGAAAAAGTCCCTCAGACCGGGGATAAATTTATAATGGGAGAAATGAGATACCGGGCGGTAATCGTGCCCTCATGTGACGTCTTACGGCAGAGCACCTTTGACCGGTTAAAGGCTTTTGCCGCTGCCGGTGGAACCGTGATATTCCTTGGTGCTGTCCCTACCATGATCGATTGCACAAAAACAGACGAGGTACAAATATTTGCACGGCAATGCATTTGCGCAGATAACACAAGATATGCTCTTCTGTCTGCCCTAGCCGATCTCCGCGAGATTGATGCTGTCTCATCCCCAGCAGATCCGGTATCTTCAGTCGTAGCCCAGAGCGAAACCGGATGCAGAACAACTAATCTCCTGTCTGCCATCCGTGATGACTCCGACGGAAGCCGCTGGCTGTTTTTGGCACATGCAGAACTGCCGGAAGATCCCGACATATGTATAACTTCCAGGCTCACTGTCACTATAAAGGGAGAGTATCAAGTCACCCACTATGACACCATGAACGGAAATATCACGCCCATCAAGGCAGAATACAAAAACGGTTCCACCGTACTGACCCTTTTTTCTGCACCGCATGACAGCTTTCTTTTTAATTTAATTCCGGGAAAGACAGATTCAGGTATCGAGCCAATCTATGAAGGAAACCACATGGACGCCTTTATACCGGATCCGTCTTCATTCAAACTGTCTGAAGATAATGTCTTTCTGCTTGACTATGCAGAATATGCATTTGACGATGAAAAATGGAATAGCGAAGAAGAACTTCTTCGGATTGATAATATCTTTCGTAAAAAACTTGGCCTGCCTTTACGAATGGAAGCTTTGGCGCAGCCCTGGACAAGACCCGAAAGTCCTGCATCAGACCATATCCTTCATCTGCGCTTTAGGATTCATAGCGATATCGTTGTCCCAAACGTATATCTGGCGATGGAACAGCCTGAGTTATGTACGATCGAACTAAACGGAACCGATATTTCTTTTAGTGACACCGGGTATTTTACAGATGAAAGTATACGTAGATGTGCTATCGGACAAGTCAACAAAGGCGACAATATTTTGAACATCGATATAAAATTCGGTGAAAGAACAAACCTCGAATGGATGTATATCCTTGGTCATTTCGGAGTACGTGTTTCCGGTCACCAAAAGAGCATTATTGATTATCCCGCAAAGCTTTTCTATGGTGATATCACCTGTCAGGGATTTCCCTTTTACGGTGGAAACCTTGACTACATCACGGAGATCACCACAGGAGAAGGAGAACTGTTCATAGAATCTCCATCATACCGCGGTGCTCTCCAAACTGCCTCTATCGATGATGAGCCGGAAATACCACTAATGTTTGCCCCGTATCGCAAAAATCTGGGACATATCAGCGCAGGAACTCACCGTATAACCCTTCACCTTTTTGGAACACGGGCAAATTCTTTTGGTCCTGTGCATAACGCGGATCGGACAGAAAAATGGTACGGACCAAATATATGGCGAACAACCGGCATCAGATGGTGCCGCGAATACCGTTTGTCCCCCTTCGGGATCCTGACCACTCCGCGTTTCCGCCTAGAATGATCCGTGATTTTTAAGATAATGTTTTCGATAGTCTTTAGGAGTACAGGAATTAATTTTCTTAAAAACACTTGAAAAATAGTTACTGGAAGAAAATCCCAAAGCATATGCCAGATCCGTGATGCTGATATCAGTCTCTGATAGCTGCCTCTTTGCTTCTTCCATCTTTTGCAGCACTATGTACTCCGAAGGTGTTATACCAATCTCCGTTCTAAACTTAAACTTAAACCGTGATAAAGAATATCCGCTTGTCTCCGCAAGGTCGATAAGTCGGATATTCTTGTTTAAGTTGTGATTTACGTAGTCGATAGAGCGCTGAAGCCCATCATCTATCTTTGTCGCCTGATGTTCACGTACCGGCTGCAGAAAAGGCAGAGTAAACAGAAACGTTGTGAGAAACTGAACTCCGATCCTTATCTCATCCGGCTTTAACCCTGAGAAAAAATTAAATGCACTTCTAAGATAATTTATATGCGTCCAGGCAAACGTCACCTGATGGTACTTCAAATCTGTCAGTATCTTATAAAGAGCCCGACTGTAATCCACGTTTAATCCCAATAGATGATCCGGATCTGACACATCTATCTGAAAAGCATAAAATTCACAAGGAGCCATAGGTTCTGAACCGTTGCTGTGAATCTCAAATGGAAAAACCATCATCGCCTGATTTCCGGTAACCGTATATTTAGTTACTTTTCCGTCTTTCTCTATCTGAGTATACCGCTTTCCCTTAAGCATACAGTGGATCTCAATGATATTTGAATGTATGTGCAGCGGTGACGGCGACATTGATGTACTAAAATTCCAATACGCGAAATTACCAAGCCCCGGTACATGGTGTTCTCTTTGCGTTATGACCTTTTTTTGCTTATCCCAGCAATAATTATCAAATATTTCCCACATACTTTCTTCGTCCCGTCATACCCCTGCGCTTTATTGCTTCACGACTTAAAAAATCTATAAGTTCAGATGAACATTTTTCTTTTTCAAGTATATAACCCCGTCGTTCACTGTCCATGAGATAGATATTGCGCCTCGTTAGTATCACTTCCGCTATAGTCTTTAATTCTACTCTGAGTCTCTTTCCATCCAGTTCAACGATAAAATGATCTCCGAAAAACTCATAGCGGCTCACCGCGCCTTCTTTTAACTCTGCCTTTTTCCATGCAGCTCTGATCCCCATATAGATACGCAGGCATAATAAGGGCGCAAAAAGTATCGCGATCGCCATAAACGCGACCCCCATCCCTACATTTTTCATCGTGTCAAAGTAATACCAGCTCATACATATAGTCACTACTTCAAATGCCAGCATCAATGACCAGTAAAATTTTCTCTGTCTCTCCAAAGCAATATTCAGATCCAAGAATGCCTTCCAGGTAAATTTTGACTCTGTTTTGTAAAGCGGCGCTTTCATGTTTTTATACTCCTCTCTCTGAGCCGGTGTTAAATGATATCTTTTTATGATGTCAGGGTCAAAAGGTCAAAATCCGATTGTGCTTGCACAAAGAGGATTGAGACCTTGGGACCCGCAAAACACGAGCAAGTAGCGTTTCATCATATCTTTTCCCCGGGATTTACGAAATTTTTCGCTCTAAATAACTTTATTTTACCATCATTTTTCGTTATTCCTATACTATTTTATATTTTTACCGCTTTTTTTTCAAAAAGTATAAAATCGTACTGAGACCGAAATTGAATGAATTATGATACAAATCTGATATGCTATTCACAGAGGCTAATCTACAGCGAAACGTTTTGCAGTTAATAATCTTTGCCCGGAGGTGAATATGAAACTAAAACGCGGCGTTTGGCCCGTTATGATCACTCCCTTCACTGATGATCTCAAAATCGATTATGACGGTGTATTAAAGATCATTGAGTGGTATGACAAAATGGGAGTTGATGGCATTTTTGCTGTATGCCAGTCAAGCGAGATGTTCCAGTTAGATGCACGAGAGCGTCTGGAACTTGCAAAATTTGTAATCGAAAACACACCAAAACACATCACTGTCGTGGCTTCCGGTCATGTTGCAGAGAGTAAGGATGACCAGATCCGGGAAGCGCAGGCTGTGATAGATATGGGTGTTCCATACGTCTTTATCTCAAATCAGTTTGCTGAACCCGGTGAAGACGAGGATGTAGTTAAAAAGAATATTGAATTTCTTTTAGACAATGTTCACGGCGATTCCTTTGGTATCTACGAATGTCCTTATCCTTACAAGAGAGTTCTTTCTCCGCAGCTTCTAAAATGGATAGCTGATACAGGAAAGTTTTCTTTCTTAAAGGACACATGCTGTGATCCTGTAATGCTCAAAGAAAAGGCAGATGCAGTTAAGGGAACTGATCTCGCTATCTTTAATGCAAACGGTGCGACTCTCCTGCAGAGCCTTCGCGATGGCTGCACCGGTTATTCCGGAGTCATGGCAAACTTCCATCCGGATCTCATAAGCTGGCTCGTTAAAAACTTTGACAAAGAACCGGAAAGAGCAGATCACCTGCAGGATTTCATCGGAGCAGCATCCACGATCGAGTGTCAGGTTTATCCTTGCAATGCCAAGTATTATCTACAGCTCGAGGGATTACCCATAACCACCAAATCCAGAAAACAGGATGACGCACTTCTAACAGCAAGCAGAAAGCTTGAGATCGATCAGTTCAGAAACATTACAGAAAGCTTCAGAAAGGATTTTTTTAACCTTTAACGTAATGGGGTAACTAATTAGAGTAGGGTATTAGGAAAGAGAGGTATTTATGAAAAAGAAGTTAGTAGCAGGTTTACTGAGTATTACAGTTGTTGCATCATTCCTTACAGGCTGCGGCAGTTCTGCCTCCAGCACAGATGCTTCCGCAGCTCCGGCATCAGAAGCATCCGCAGCATCAACTACTCCGGCAGCATCCGAAGCAGGCAGCACCGAAACTGCATCTACAGCAGCTGCAGGAACAACAGGCGCTTCACATACCGTTGCCCCTGCAACCACCTCCGGCGACTATGATGCTTCAGGCGATCCCGCTGTAACACTTAGATTTACATCTGTTTCAGTAACAGGAGACTCCCATACAACAGCAATGGATGCTTTTGCTGAAAAGGTTGAAGAACTCTCCGGTGGTTCTGTAACATGTAAAACCTATTCCGACGGAACTCTTTTCTCTGCAGATACAGAGTGGGATGCTCTTACAGGCGGTCAGGCAGACCTGGCATACATCTCTTTCCCGACTCTCGCTACCCAGCCCGGTCTTGAATGGTGCTCCATGATCGGTACAGCTTATTTCTGGAGCAGCTATGAGCACATGACAGAAACTCTTAACGGCGACATCGGTAAGAAGGATATCTTCCCGAAACTCGAAGAAACCGTTAATGCAGTACCGCTTTCTGCATTCTATCTCGGCTCCCGTGTAGTTAATACCAGAAACAAAGAGATCAATAAGTGGGATGACATGAACGGTCTCCTTCTCCGTATGCCGAACTCAGAAACATGGCTTCATCTCGGAGAAGCGCTCGGTGCAAACCCGACTCCGCTTGCATTTTCAGAACTTTACACAGCGCTTCAGACAGGCTCTGTTGACGGTCAGGACAATCCGCTTCCGACAGATGTTTCCGCAAAGTTTTATGAAGTTGCTCCTTATGTAGCTATCACGAACCACGTAGTTGACTCTATCATCCCGATGATCAACAAGGATACATGGAACGGTCTTACAGATGCTCAGAAGTCTGCTGTTACAGACGCTATGGACTATGCACGTCAGATAAATGATGAAGCTCGCATTGCTGAGGAAGATAAAGATATCGCAACTCTCGAGGAAAATGGATGCACTATCACTTATCCTGACATCGAAGACTTCAAGGCTCATGCTACTGAGTACTACGACAACAATCCTGATCAGAAGGCAGACTGGGATATGGACCTTTATGAAAAGATCCAGGCAGCCGCAAAGTAATTTATTAGACATATGATCTTTTGAGGTCGATGTGATCAACAATGTCATATCGGCCTCTTCTTAAAAATTTTTTTGGAAAGGAGGGACCGGAATGGGTTCCGAAAAAAATGCTCCACGCAGTCCCTTTATGAAAGTTCTGGATTTCTTCGAGGTTGGTGTAACCAGCGTTGCCTTTCTCGTGATCTTTGTAACATTCATGATCTCTATAATCTCAAGATACGTCCTCCGTGTACCGGTGACCTGGACATACGAAATATCTATTTTGGGTTACATGTGGACTATGTTCTTTGGTGTCGGTCGTGCGCTTCGTAATGATGAACATGTTGTTTTCTCCCTTGTTTATGACAAGGTCAGTCCTGCGAAAAAAAGCTTCTTCCTGCTGCTTTACAATGCATTGCTTGCGATTCTCCTGATCCTCTGCGTTTCACCCGGATTATCAGCTATGCTCAAATCCAATTCAGCAACAGGTGTATTGAAGCTTCCATATAAAATCGTTTTTGCACCTTTCTGGTTTATGATCATCGAGATCATCTGCGTAGCAGCATTAAACTGCGTACGCATTGTTAAAAATTTTAAGAATGGAGGTAAGGCGTAATGAACTGGCCAATACTTCTTCTATTTGCCTCTATGGCGATATGTTTTATCATCCGTATGCCAATCTCTCTTTCAATGCTTAGTGCTTCCATCATTTATCTGCTGGCAGCGCGTCCCACTGATCTCGGAGAGACTTTCACTGTTATAACCGGTAATACTTATTCTAACTACACCATGCTCGCCGCTCCGCTTTTTATTTTCATGGCTAATGTAATGAATGAGTCTGAGGTTACTGATAAGATGTTTGCTTTCTGCAATGGTCTTCTCGGTCGCTTAAAGGGCGGTACTGCTGAGGTTAACGTTCTGATCTCTCTTATCTTTTCCGGTATGACCGGATCTGCTATCGCAGATGCTTCCGGTATCGGTACGATGGAGATCGAGCAGATGAAAAAGGAAGGCTATGATGCCGAATTTTCAAGTGCCATCACTGCTGCTTCCGCTACTATCGGTCCTATCTTTCCGCCAAGTATACCGATGATCATTTACGCTATGCTAAGTGGTGCTTCTATCGGTAAACTCTTTATGGGCGGCATGGTTCCCGGTGTTCTCCTCGCAGTTGTTCTTGCGATTTATGTTTACATCATTTCTGCAAAGAGAAATTATCCTGCCGGTGTTGTAATGACCCGTAAGGAGTTTGGTGTAGCTACTCTCAAAGCACTTCCTGCTCTTCTTACTGTTATCATCCTTCTCGGCGGTATTTATACAGGAGTCTGCACACCGACTGAAGCCGGTGCTCTTGCAAGTGCTTATGCTATCCTGATCTCCGTTTGTATTTACCGCACTATGGGACCCAAGAAGCTCTGGAAGGTTGTACAAAAATCTGCAGCGAATACTGCGACTCTTGCCCTCCTTACCGGTACTTCGATGCTTTTCTCCTATATCATTTCCTGGGAGCAGGTTTCTCAGTCTATAGCTGCCGCAGTTCTTTCTATTACCGACAATAAGTACCTTTTCCTGCTGGTTGTGAATATTGTTTTCCTGTTCCTTGGCTGTATCATGGATGTTTCTACTATCCAGCTGGTGTTTGTTCCTATGATCCTGCCGCTTGTTAAAGCGATGAACATTGATCTCGTTCACTTTGGTGTTATCATCTGCTTTAATATGATGATCGGTCTTTCTACTCCGCCTTTTGGTATGCTGCTATTCATCGTTGCAGGTATAGGAAAGTGCAAGATCGGCGGTATTATCAAGGAGATCATCCCAATGGTTCTGATCATGATCGCGCTGCTCTTGTTCCTGACATATTGTCCGCAGTTCGTAATGTTCCTGCCGAATCATGTGCATTTATTTTATCCTCCGCCCGGACAACAACGTCTGGCGGCGGTTTTTTTGTTGGATCATAGTGGCGATGGGGGTACGTGCAGACAGGATAATACCTCCTGTCACGCTCGGACAGTCACTAAGCTCACGCGCTGTCCTCATATACGCGGACAACGTGTTCACTAAGTGCTGCCGGCTGATTGTTCCCGGAGGTATTATCCTGTCTGCACTCACTCTATGGCTACTGGAGGATGGGGAATTGCTTGTTGCTTCGCAACGTCGCAATTAATATAGAAAGCTTAAACCGAAAGGAGCTTGATTATGATTATTGACACATTAAAAAATTTGAATCTCTATACCGGAATCCCGGCTGTTAGGGATGTGCTTGATTATTTTAAGGATCACGATCTGAATGATCTTCCTGAGGGAACTACTGAGATCGATGGACGACGTTTTTATGTGATGATACAGCATCCGATGCTGCGAGAGGCTTCTGTTGCTTCTCCTGAGGCTCATGATAAGTATATTGATATCCAGATAGTTATGAAGGGGAAAGAGATCATGGGATATGCTCCAAGAGCTACTCAGGGCGATGTGATCGAATCGAGACCGGAGAATGATATCTACTTCTACGCTCCCGGTAATTTCTCACAGCTCCTTGTCGATGCAGAAATGTTCGTACTCTTCTTCCCCGACGACGCACACGCTCCCTGCATCAAATCCAAGAATATAGATATATCCGTAACCAAAGCAGTATTTAAGATCAAGATATAACAAAAACTCCGGCAAAACTTATTCATTGGCTTGCCGGAGTTTTTTACGCTTCCTGATAATATTTCGATATGGTCTGCACCATTTCTTCTATCAATCTAAAGTATTCATTTATGATTTTTTCAAAATATTTAGCAGCTATAAGACCATCATAATCATGAGCTAATGTATTCCTGACTTTCAGCATTTCCATCCACCGGTCATCATTTATGATACCAACAGAAAATGCAGATTTTAATGTTTCTCTAGGTGAACCTGTAGCAAAATCCGTCAATCCATACTCTTGAGTGACCACTTCCTTTAGGACCTTCCAGGACAGGTCAAAAGTCAGATTATAATTCTGAATCGTAGCAGGAAGAACAAACGGATCATCTATCTTTGCCGTCCTTGATAGTCTTAAATTTTCCAGACTTCTGCATAAGCTTTTGTATCTGTTAAAATATTTGCTTTCCATATTTGTCCATATCCTCTCTCAAGAGATCACTACATGCTTCATCATAATCAAAAATATCGATTTTTCTAAGTGTCGGTATCTCATTCACTTCTTCTTCAAACGCATCTATATCTTCACATCCATGTACCACAAAATCGATATCACTTCGCTCAGACGCATTCCCCATCGCAAAAGAACCAAAAAGATCCAGTCTTTTAACTTTATACTTATGTGCAATTTCCGTAACTCGCCGAATTATTTCCTCAATAGGCATCGTCTTACATTCGTTCATAAGTCAACCTCTGCACCTGCTCTAATATCTCACTATCGTCATGTATACTACATTTCTCTATCATCATTATAATACACTTTTACTTATTATTCTCCCCGCACTTTATCCTTCCATCTATCACTACGTACGGTATGGCAAAAAAATCCCTCCGGCGCATTCACTGCATACCGAAGGGATCTTTTTTGACTTTATTTAAGGTAGACCCTTTAGCTATAGCAAACGAAAAAGTATTCTTACTTTTGCTCGTTTGCTGCGCCGAATTTGAGTTGCGAAGCAACATTTTCTTTGTCAAATTCGGACGCATCCGCCGGAGGCCTTTATAGTGAATGTCAAATTTATTTTGACGTTCACTATAATCGGATTAGTCGTAAAGGTTAGGAGCGATCTCAGCATCGTTCATGTTCTCTGCATTGTACCAGTAACCATCTGTAGGAAGATCTGTTACGGAATCACCGTTAGCAGCCTTTGTCAGAGCGTAGATCATGTAGTAACCCATCATCAGAGGAGACTGAGTAACTGCACCATACATTGTGCCGTCAGCGATAGCGCCCTTGATAACGGAACCAGCGTCGAAACCAACACCGATAACATCTCCGCCTGCTGCATCAGAACCAAGAAGGTTCAGGTTGCTGTTAGCTGCGAGAAGACCCTCAGCAGAAGTCTGGTTGGAACCAAAGATTGCGATACAATCTTCCTTGGAAAGGATTGTAGAAGCCTCAGTTGTGCAGAGCTCAACAGTTGTCTGAGCCGGAACTGCAACCTCGATGATAACGTCTGCAGAAGACTCATCACCGTCAGCACCCTCAGCTGCGTTTACATAGAACTCATTACCTGTAACTGCAACAGTCTTGCCATCAGCCTTAACGAGCTCGATCATCTTGTTGATAAATCCGAGACCACGCTGCTGGATGTTAAGAGCAGTAGCATCCTGGTTAACTTCACCGATACGAACCTGTCCCTCAGCAGAAGCGATAACGTCCTTAACTGCCTCATACATGTGCTCAGCTGCAACTTCACCGGCCTGAGTATTATCTGTAGCAACTGTAGCTACAACAGATCCGTCAGGCGCATCAGCAACACCTGTATCGAAACATACAACCGGAACATTAGCATCCTTAGCATCCTGAAGAGAATCAAGAACGGATGTAGTATCACATGCAGCGAGACCGATTCCTGCAGGGCCGCCTGTGATAGCGGAATTCAGCATGTTAACCTGGTCAGCGATATCAGACTCGGAGTTCGGGCCCTGTGCGTCATATGTAACGCCGAGCTCACCAGCTGCCATGTCCATACCCTTGATAGCTGCCTGCCAGTATGTGGACTGGAAGGACTTAACAACTACTGCAAAGTTATATGCTTCATTTGCTTTAAGACCTTCAAACTCTGTACCTGTAAGCTTATCATCGTCTCCTGCGTGAGCGCCTGCTGCAGCTGCCTCTGTAGAAGCCGCTTCAGATGCCGGAGCTGCCTCGGATGCCGGAGCTGCCTCGCTTGCTGCCGGAGCTGCCTCACTAGCTGCCGGAGCAGAGCTGCTTGCTGCTGATGATCCACCTGAGCTGCCGCATCCTGCGAGCAGAGATGCTACCATTGCTGCTGAAAGCAATACGGAAACTACCTTCTTTTTCATGTGTTTTCCTCCTTTAATATGAGTTAACCCTTAAAAATATTTATATGAACGACTCTTGCCGCTTCATATCCCTTTAGTTACGTGTGATCCCCTCCGGATCAATCACCTGCAAGTGCAGCCTTGCGCTGCTTAAGAACATCAACTATAACCGCTCCGATAAGAACAAGACCTGTAATGATCTGCTGCCAGTTAGCTTCCAGTCCGATGAACGGAAGCCCTGTCTTTAAGAGCTGGATAACAAAAACACCGATAAGTGTTCCTTCAACGGAACCATATCCACCTGCTGCAGATACACCGCCGACTATCGCACCACCGATAGCGTCAAGCTCAAGACCTGCACCTGTACCGGGCTGAATTGTCGGAACTGCTGCCGCATATGCTACAGAAGCAAGTCCTGCAAAAAGACCTGAGATCGTGTAAGCTGCGATGTGATAGATCTTTACATTTACACCAGAAAGTCTGGTTGCTTCTTTATTAGATCCGATAGCGATCGTATAACGTCCGATACGTGTATGGTTCAGTACAAATATCATTATGATGATAACTACTGCAAGTACCAATACACCTACAGGATAGTTGCTTGCTTTTCTTCCGGATCCAATAGTGTACTTAAAGATCCTGTGGAACCATCCGCCGGGTTCTTTAACTCCGGGCCACGGCACTGCAAAGTTGTGTGCCATCATTGATCCAAGACCTCTTGTGATCATGCAGGAGCAAAGTGTTGCGAGGAATGGCGGAAGTCCTAAGATAGAAACCAGACATCCGTTCCATATACCTACGATCAATCCAAATAAAACTGCTACCAGCATACCTACCCATGACGGAAGTCCCAGGAACTTTACCAGATAACCTCCGGTCAGTGCGTAGCAGACCATTCCTGTACCGATGGAAAGGTCAACACCGCCTGTGATAAGCGGGAATGTTACACCGATCGCCATGAGAAGTACATAATAAGTTGAGTCAAGCATCATTACCATTGTAGAAGTCTTATGAAACTCCTTACTTACAATGGAGAAAAATCCATAGAGCAGGATTACAATGATCAGAACGATCCATTTTTGTTCGAGTACGAACTTTTTCTTGTTTTCCATTTCAGCCTCCCAGTATTAGTCCATCTGACGTGTAGCCTTATCCATAATGAGCTCCTGAGTAGCCTCTTCGATTCTTAGTTCTCCGGTCTTTCTGCCTTCGCACATGATCACGATACGGTCACTCATTCGGAAGATCTCTGTCATTTCCGAGGAAATCATGATAATGGATTTGCCCTGCTGCGCCAGTTTGTTCATCAGCTTGTAAATTTCATTTTTCGCGCCGACGTCGATACCTCTGGTAGGCTCATCAAATATCAATATGTCACTGTTCTTTACCAGCCACTTTGCGATTACGACTTTCTGCTGATTACCACCGGAGAGGTTCACTACCAGCTGATCTGCAGAAGGAGTCTTTGTTGCCAGTTCCTTTATGTACTTCTGTGTTACATCCAATTCCTTTTTCTTATCGATGAAAGGTCCCTTCATATAATCATCAAGGGCTGCCATCGTGGAATTTTCGGTAATGGTCTTTCCTACTACGACACCAAATCTTCTTCTATCCTCTGAGAGATATCCGATACCATGCTTAACGGCGTCTTCCGGAGAATTGATCTCGACTTTCTGTCCATTTATGTAGATATCACCACTCTGCTTCGGATCTGCTCCAAAGATCGCTCTGGCAGTCTCGGTACGTCCGGCGCCCATAAGTCCGGAAAATCCGAGGATCTCACCCTTTTTAAGTTCAAAGGATACATCCTGAACCATCTTTCCCGCTGTCAGGTGCTCAACCTTCAGAACTACCGGTGCATCCTCCGGAACCATGCTGTGTTCCTTCGGCTTCTCGTAAATGACACGACCAACCATCATGTTGATGATATCTTCTTTTGTACAGTCTTTTGTGATAAGTGTTCCTACATAACCACCATCTCTCATGACTGTTACACGGTCTGTGATGACCTTGATCTCATCCATTCTGTGGGAGATGTAGATGATACCCATTCCCTGAGAACGGAGATCTCTGATGATAACAAACAGATCTTCAATTTCTTTCTCTGTAAGAGCTGCTGACGGCTCATCAAATACGATGATCTTTGCGTTATGTGAAATAGCCTTTGCAATCTCACACATCTGCTGCTTACCGACTGTCAGGTGGCTCATCTTCTCACGAGGATTGATATTGATGTGAAGCTTATCAAAAAGTGCTTTTGAATCCTCGATCATCTTTCTGTCATCGATCCTGAGTCCTTTTCTCGGCTCACGTCCGATGAAGATATTCTGCGCAACCGTCAGGTCACCGACCATGTTCAGCTCCTGATGAACGATGACAACTCCTGCCGCCTGTGCATCTCTTGTATTATGAAACTCAACTTCTTTTCCCAGATATTTGATAGAACCCGAATCTTTCTTATAGATTCCTGTGAGAACCTTCATAAGTGTAGACTTACCGGCACCGTTCTCTCCCATCAGCGCATGTACTTCGCCTGCCCTTACGTCAAGACTTACATGATCCAGTGCATGAACTCCGGGGAAAGATTTGTCGATGTCTTTCATCTCTAAGATAACTTCACCCATTTTCTCTTTCTCCTTCCCGTTAGTTCTTTCTGCGTCTTGCAGATACATCAGCATAAACAGCTACGATAACGATGAGACCTGTGATAACGAGCTGTACGTCCTTTGTCATCTTCAGTGCCAGGATTCCTTCCTGCAGAAGTGAAATGATGAGAACACCGATCACTGTACCTGCTATGGAAGCAGAACCGCCTGCCATTGAAGTACCGCCCATTACACAACCTGCGATAGCTTCGTTATTGTACTGATCGCCGTATCCGGGCTGAACTGTTGTATATGCTCCAACGAAGAAAATTGCTGCTATTCCTACGAGAAGTCCGCATAATGCGTAAGCGAGCATTTCCCATTTCTTTGTATTTACACCTGAAAGACGAACCGCTTCACGATTGTCTCCGAGGCAAAGTACATAACGTCCAAACTTTGTCTTATTAAGTATGATCGCGCAAACTACTGCGACTGCCAGGAAAAGAACCATACCTGTAGGGAAGCTTCCTGCTTTTACCAGATTTCTGAACCATCCTGCAGGATCCTGGGATCTCGGCCAGCTGACTGACTGAGTCTTTGTGAATACAGATGCGATACCCTTTGCCATATTCATGGATGCCATGGATACGATGAATGGCGGTACTGTCCAATACGCTACCAGATAGCCGTTCCAAAGACCGAATGCAAGTCCTATCAGCATACTGATCACAAGTGAAACACCTGTCGGAACTCCGTAACTCATC
The DNA here is from genome assembly GCA_947170415.1 of uncultured Lachnospiraceae bacterium. Taxonomy (GTDB): domain Bacteria; phylum Bacillota; class Clostridia; order Lachnospirales; family Lachnospiraceae; genus NK4A144. The sequence goes on from CAMVTN010000010.1 coordinate 16,837, forward strand.
ATGCAGTAACCTGAGATCAGACCACAGCAGAACATTACAGGTCCTATGGAGAAATCAATACCGCCGGTGGCGATAACGAATGTAACTCCAAGTGACAGGAATCCAAGGAAGTACGCGTAATTCAGTGCTCCCATGATGTGGGACATTCCTGCAAATCCGGGTACCAGTATTGAAAACATTATGTACATCACTACCAGTACGCAGCAGAGGATGATCCGGTTAAATCCAAGCTTTTTTACGATTGGATTTTGTTTGAATTTTTCCACTTCTTTTCCCTCCATACCTAATTATTTCCGAACCGTTCTTACCCGTCAGATCAGGTCCGCCCCGGATCGATCTATATCAGAATACCTTCTCCGTTCCCTGATCTCTCTTAGCCATCCGGGGGTGATCCGTTTCACCCTTTACGTTCAAGTGAAACGTTTCGCTCTTGTGTAATTATCCTATAATTAGTTCAAAGTGTCAATACGTTTTCGTCATTTCGTAAATATTTTGATGATTATTTACACCTTTTATGCACATTTACGATAATGCTTTGCACAAAAACAGATACAATAATCGTATTTTCCTCTGCAATATTAACAAATGCCGTTTTTAACTATTGAGATCCCGCACCGAGTCTCCTTCAAAAAGGTGCGTTGAAAGAATTACATTGATATGACCTTCTTCATTGATCCCCTTTTTCTCTTTCTTTTCCCGTATCCTCTGCATAAGGATCTCTACGCCCTTCTGACCGAAACGTTCCATAGGCTGTTCTACTACAGTCAGTCTGGTCTTTAAGACGTTAGAAAGGAGCAGGTTATCAAATCCAACTACCGAAATGTCTTCCGGATAGCTTACCTGTGCTTCATTCAGAGCCATGACGACTCCGAGATTTATACCATAATTTGTACAGAGTACTGCTGTCGGACGGTCATCAAGCTTTAATAGTTCCTGCATTGCAGTATAACCGTACTTTGTCGTTGCAGTTCCTGTATTCATTACATATTCTTTGGGCATAGCGAGTTCTGCATCTTCCATTGCATCTCTATACCCACGAAACCTTTCGCGGCTCGTTGATTCCTCGCTTCCGCTGATCACTGCGATCTTTTTATGACCGCGATTAATGAGATAGTTTACTGCTCCTGCCGCTGCTTCCCTATTATTTACCGTCACACCATCGAGCGATCTGTCCCGAAACTGTCTGTCGATCAGAACCACCGGAATTTCCGCATCAAATGCTGATTTTAATACATAAGAATTCGTAGCAGCAGGAATACAGAGTATTCCATCCACCTTTTTATTCACCAAAAAGCGGATATTATTTCTCTCTCTTTCCGGATCTTCACTGGAATCAACTATAAGGACCCCGTAGCCAAGTTTCCCGAGTTCTAAACCGATACGATGCAGTATCATGCTGCAAAACATATCAGTGATATCAAATACGCTGACACCGATAGTTCTGGTACTGTTTGTCACCAGACCTCTTGCGATCTCATTTACTTCGTAGTGCAGTTTTTTTACCGCTGCTTCTATCAGTTCTTTATTTCTCGGGAGCACGTTTCCGCCATTCAGGTACTTTGAGATCGTCGCGAGCGAAAGTCCCGTTTCTTCCTTTATGTCCTTTATGGTTGCCGGCATCCTGTACCCCTTTTCTTTGCAGAAACCCGGGACACCCCCTGTCCCGGATTTCATTACCCCTTTTCCAATAGATTTACCTTACTGAACGATCACTCCGTCTTCATCCCAGAGATCATGCCAGCTATTTGCACCGGGCCACAGGAACACCTGTCCTTTAACGAGACGGTTATTCTTTTCCATGGTTCCGATAGCCTTCATTTCATCGTCTGTAAGCGGATCTTCTGTTACGCACCTCAGATTTCCTACATAGTTATGGATTGAGAACGGGATTGCCATCTCACCTCTCTGATGTGCCCACTTCAGACAGATGAGAGCCGGATGAACACCGTGATTCTTTGCGATCTCTACGATAGTAGGCTCTTTCATATCGTTGATATCTTCCGGTTCGATATCTCTCTCCGGACGTCTCGGGCTTCCGAGAGGCATGTAGCCAACCGGCTGTATCTGATGATCTACGAGGTACTGCATGAGTTCATTCTGCTGGAAGCAGGGATGGATCTCAAGCTCGCATGCTGCAGGCTTTGTACCAAGTTTAGGAAGAACTGCCTCGAGCTTCGGGATAGTCAGGTTTGATATACCGATATTCCGAACCAGACCTTCTTTTTTCAGATCTTCGATCTGACCGTAGGTATCTACAAATTCTTCTACCGAGAATGGCTTTGAATCAGGATTTCTAGAATCTACATCACAATGCGGTGCATGGTAGTTCGGGAACGGCCAGTGAATGTAGTACATATCCACATAGTCAAGTTTCAGATCTGTAAGGCTCTTCTTCAGTGCCTCGCCAACCTTTCTGTGCATGTCGTTCCAGACTTTTGTCATGATAAAGAGCTCATCACGCTTTACCACGCCATCATCCATCACCTCTTTAAGAACATCTCCTATCATGTCCTCATTTCCATAGCAAGCAGCGCAGTCCACGTTTCTGTATCCTGCACGGATCGCTCCGTTAACAGCTCCGGATACTTCTTCTGCACTTACACGGTCTGAACCGAAGGTTCCGAGACCGATGCAGGGTACTTCTTCACCTGTATATAGCTTTACTTTTGGCACGAGTGCCGGATCTACAAATTCTGCCATCACTTTCTCTCCTTTTATTGACCCTTGTTATTATTCAACCTTCTCAACAGTTATCTGCGGGAGGATCTTCTCGTAGTCTTCCATTACGAAAAATCCTGTTTCTTCCCTCATCGCTGCGGCATTTGACATTGCACTGGCTCTTGCCATCATGTCCGGAACACTTAATCCTCCAGCAAGGCTCGTTGCGAAACCTGCTATCATAGTGTCGCCGCACCCGACTGTGTTTACCGGTTTATTCTGAGGTACTTTTGCCCTGTATACTCCTTCATCACATACAATGAGCGAACCGTCTATTCCCAGTGATACAGCTACATACTCTATTCCTTTTTCGTGGAGTTTTTTTGCTGCTCCGATCACCTGATCAATGTCATCACAAGGAAGTCCCGTGAGCATCCTGATCTCATCCTTATTTGGTTTAACAAGTGTCGGACAGGCATCTACTCCATGTTTTAAGAGTTCTCCGCTCGTATCAAGTATCACCGGCTTTCCGGCGTCTTTAACGATTTTTACAAGTTCCTGATATGCGTGATAATCGAGACCTCTCGGAACACTTCCGGACATCGCTACTACTTCCGCTTTTTCCACGAGACCCGTGAAATGCTTTTTGAAAGCCTCAAATTCCTCCGGTTTTACCGTGAATCCAGGCTCAAGAAACTCCGTTTCTTTTCCTGTGCTCTCATCATAAATATTTATGCAGGAACGACTCTCATCTTTTACATGATAAAAGTCTGCCTTCACATTAAATGGCTCCAGTGCTTCTTCGATATATGCGCCTGCATGACCGCCGGTAAAGCCTGTTGCCAGAACTTCCGCACCGATGATAGCCGCAGGCTTTGATACATTCAGTCCCTTTCCGCCAGGATAATAGCTGCATTCCTTTACGCGATTCACGTGTCCCACTTCAAAGGAATCAACCACATATCTTTTATCTATTGATGCGTTTAACGTAACTGTCAGTAACATTTTTATCCCCTTTTTCAAGCCTCGCTGTCGATAAGGATCTTTCCTTTTACAGCGCCGGGCTGCTTAAAGAGTTCGAATGCATCCTTTATCTGACTTAACGGATACTTCTTAAATATCAGTCTCTCATCATACTTCAGCTTTCCGCTTCCGTAATATTCGCTTGTGAGCGTCCACTCATGTCCGGGGAAAGGTGCGCTGTAACTCATCCATGAACCTGTGAGGTTGAACTCCTTACGGTTCATGTTCTCCCACTCGTCTACTGTGAATGTCATTTCTTTCTTCGGTGTTCCGATGTAGCACATCTGGGCTTTATTTGCAGCGAGCTTAAATGCCATTTTCATAGTGATAGTATTTCCCGCTGTCTCATAAACATAGTCAAAGCCATGTCCGTCAGTCATAGCCAGAGCTTTTTCCATGAAGCCCTCTTCCAGAGTGTTTACACCATCGTCTGCTCCCATTTCTTTTGCAAAATCAAGCTTCTCGGGAACGATATCGAATACAACGATCTTGCGGGCGCCAAATGCTTTAAGCCATTCGATAAGAAGTACTCCGATAGTACCGCCGCCAAGAACTGCCACATATTTTCCGGGCTTATAATCAACTCTCTCCAGTCCGTGAAGTGCTACTGTTGTAGGCTCAAAAAGAGCTCCCTGCTCAAATGAAACATCATCCGAGATATGAACTGCATTTGCTTCCGGTACACATACATACTCAGCAAATGATCCCTGCTGACGTGAACCTATGAAACTGTACTTTTTGCAGAGAGAGAAATCACCCCTCTGACAGTCAGGGCATTTCATGCAAGGTACAAGCGGCACACCTGCTACACGGTCGCCGGGCTTGAAATTTGTAACACCCTCTCCGACTTTTTCAACCGTTCCGGAAAACTCATGTCCGATGACATTTGGGAAAAAGTGACAGGCATCGGCATTAACTCTCGGTACATCAGACCCACAGATACCGGTGTATTTAACCTTTACCCTGACCTCGCCTGCTTTAGGCTCCGGATCAGCCATATCCTCATAACGGATGTCATTAGGTGCGTATATTACTCCAGCTTTCATTTCTTTGATTACCTTCTTTCATGTAAAACGCAATTATTGTCTGTCCATCAGACCTTTCAGATCCTCATACAGTTCTCTGTATATGTCATAATTTTTGTCATATACGTCTTTGGTTGCCGGATTCGGATCATGATGTCTTGTCGGATGGACTGTGATAGACACTGCTTCTTCAAAGTCGTTGTAGACGCCTGTTCCTACTCCCGCGAGGATCGCTGCTCCGAGAGATGTTTCTGTTCCGGAGTGGCATACAGTGATCGGCTTTCCAGTAACATCAGACTTTATCTGAGTCCAGATATGTGCCATTGACGCACCGCCCATTGCACGAAGTTCTTTCACTTCTCCTCCGCACTTTTCCGCGATCTCCAGATTGTGACGAAGTGCAAATGCTCCGCCCTCCATTGCAGATCTTATGAAATGCGCTTTTGTCTTTGTAAAGTCGATCCCATACCAGACACCCTTGGCTTTCGGGTCCCAGATCGGTGACCTTTCGCCAGCCATATATGGCAAAAATACGAGTCCGTCAGAACCGGGAGCAACACCTTCTGCAAGTTCATTAAACTGCGCTACATCCGTCATATTCCGCTCTTTTTCAAGCGTACGCTCATAATCGCCAAAGTTAGCGGTGATCCAGCGCATTACTCCTGCGCCACCTGTTGTTCCGCCCTGTAATAACCACTTATCAGGTACCACATGGAAACTCGTTATGAGTGTCGGATCAGCAGCATAATGATCGAGACAGATGCTCATTCCACCGGCCTGACCGCCCTGTTCCTGAGTCTCACCATTATTCAGGACTCCTGTTCCGAGAGTACCGCATGCTGCGTCAAGTCCTCCCGCAACTACCGGTGTTCCCTCTTTTAAGCCTGTGAGACGTGCTGCATCGGCCGTAACTCTTCCGATCACTGCGTGGCACGGATATATATCCGGTAAAAAACTCTCCGGTATTCCGAGATCCCGGGCCATTTCTTTATCCCACGTACCTTTATGCATATCAAAACAGGAAAGTCCGTATCCCTGAGAAATATCCTGCGTGATCTCGCCCGTAAGCCTGTATGCGATAAAGCTGTTCGACTGGAGTATACGGTGTATTTTTTTGTACATATCAGGGTGATTTTCCCTGTACCAGACGATCTTCGCTGTCGTATACGACGGCTGAAGTGTATTGCCGGACAGATCAAAGATCCTGTCTCCCATCTCACTCCGGATGCGCTTTGCGATATCATCCGAGCGTGTATCCATCCATATAGGAGTATTTATGAGACACTGTCCGGCATCATCAATGGCGATAGCTGACCAGCTCTGTCCGTCGATACCGACACCGGAAATATCAGCAGCGTCGATCCCGCTCTTTTCTATGACTTTAGCTGTGCTCTCGCAGACTGCTTTCCACCATTCTTCAGGATCCTGCTCCGCCCATCCCTCGTGGGGATAATAAACCTTGTAAGCACCGGTTTCAGAAGCTATCACCTGACCGTCCCTGTCAAAAAGAACTATCTTACAGGAACTGGTCCCTATGTCTATACCAAGTAAGTAAGTTCCCATTTTCAGGCCTTTCCATCACATCCGCAAACCTTCATGCGGTATTCAACCTGCTTTTTAACGGCTTCCATAGCAACCTTTCCGATCTTCTTCGGATCGATCACTGTATCATCCTCATTCAAAAGCTTTCTGGTAGCTTTCAGATATTCCTGACGAAGCTCGGTCGCGAAATTAACCTTACACATGCCTCTCTTTACGCAGTCACGTACATCCTCATCAGAAAGTCCCGATGAACCGTGAAGTACAAGAGGTACATCTACCACTTCTTTTACTTCCGAAATTCTAGGAGTATTAAGAACAGGCTTTACTTTATAAACGCCGTGAGCTGTACCGATTCCGATTGCCAGGGAATCAACTCCTGTTTCCTCTACGAAACGTTTTGCTTCAGCAGGGTCCGTATAAGCAGAATCCTTGGACTCTGTATCGTCTTCCTTACCGCCTACGCGACCGAGTTCTGCTTCAACAGGTACTCCGCAGGCACGTCCCACATCTGCTACTCTCTTTGAAAGAGCGATGTTCTCTTCCAGCGGTAGTTTTGAACCATCTATCATTACCGAACTATACCCAACCTGGATAGCCTTTACAGCCATGTCATAGCTCTCACCGTGGTCTAAGTGGAGACACACCGGAACACTTACCTTCTCTGCCTCAGCCTTTACGATAGCCGCATAGGTTTCAAGAGATGCATATCTTACGGTTCCCGGAGTTGTCTGGATCATTACCGGAGCCTTAAGTTCCTCAGCTGCTGCGATGATCGCTCTGATCATCTCCATGTTTTCTGCATTGAACGCACCAACTGCATATCCGCCCTGCTGAGCCTTTAAAAGCATTTCTTTAGATGTTGTGTACATATTTCACATATGTCCTTTCTGTTTAAGCCCTTTAATCGTTTCGCATAATCCCGGATCACAGTCTGATCACTCAGCGTTCTTTACTACACCCTTCTGGATCATTACATTTGCATAAACTGCAGATTCGCCGCTTTCTACGATGCAGTAGCAGGTCTTTGCCTCTTCATAAAACTTAAATCTCTCGATATGTCCAATGGCAGAAGCGCCTCTCTTATCATGCTTCGCAACGATCTCAGCATATTTGTCCCAGATAGGTGTATCTATCTTGCCAACATCCTGGGGCATGAGTTCCATGAGATTAACAGGGTGCTCTACATATTCATCAAGAGGAATCACTGAAAGGATCGCGTCCAAAAGTTCAGGAACACCATGTCCGTCGGCTCTTAATACGATCGCATTTTTACCCATTGTCATTGCAGGGAAGTTTCCGTCACCGATAACGATACGGTCACTATGTCCCATTTCGCAAAGAACCTTTAAGAGTTCAGGTGAAAGAATTTTCGGAATACCAGTAAGCATTTTATACCCTCCTTAGTTTTGAACGTTTCGTTGTTCTATAACCGCTTGATTTCTGCATAATTATTGAATTTTGCATACATTTATTCAAGCATTTCGTTTCATTTCGCTCTATTTAGAGCGAAACGTTTTGTCTATGTGTATTATAGTTTGAGCAATTTTGTTTTTCAATTGTCGTATATGTAAAAAATGAGAGCCGCCTTTTGGCGACTCTCAACAATGATCTTATTTTTACTTTTATTTCTGAGCCTTATATCACTTATAGGGCTTGTACAGAGGACCGTAGTTCTTACATGCTCTGTAGTCTGCGCCTTCCTTGTCTACTGTGCCGAATGCGCTCCATGCTGCCGGACGGTAGATCTTTTCTTCCGGTACATTGTGCATTGCTACCGGGATTCTCAGCATAGATGCCATCGTAATGAGATCTGCACCGATATGTCCGTATACGGATGCACCGTGGTTTGCGCCCCATGCACGCATTACTTCGTATGCGCTCTTAAATACGGAGCCTTCCTTGCCATCACATCTGGGTGTGAACCATGTGCAGGGCCATGTATAGTCTGTTCTCTTCCAGAGAGTATCTGTTACTTCCTCAGGAAGCTTTACTGTCCATCCTTCTGCGATCTGCAGGAACGGTCCGAGACCCTTTACGAGATTCAGACGAACCATTGTTACAGGCATTTCTGCATCTGTTACAAATCTTGAAGAATATCCGCCGCCTCTGAAGTATCCGTTATCTGCCGGATTCCATGTTGTTGCAGCGAGAAGCTTTTCCTGATCTTCCTGTGTAAGATCCCAGAAAGCCTTTACTACATTTTTGCCATCTGCATCTGTAACAGCACCGGAGTAATCAAGTGCAGATGCACCGGAATTAATAAGGTGAAGGAATCCGTCAGCATCCTTTGCATGGCCTTCGATCTCATATCCTGTGACTCTCTTTACAGACTCTCCGCTCCAGTATGTACGAACATCGGAGAACATAGCAGCCTTACCTGTGAGCTGCTTCTCAAAGAGCATGCAGAGACCATTAAGCGTATCGTTTTCCGTTGCGAGCACGTACGGCTCTCTTGCTCCATCATAGTCAAATGATGTGGAAAGAAGTGCTTCCGGATAGTCACAGTTCGGCCAGTGATCTGTCCACTGTCTCTGTCCCTGGAAACCACCTGCGATAGCATTGTGTCCGAGAGCTTCCTCTTCAAATGCCTGCTTACCTGCTGTTACCTTAGGATCAGCAAGCTTCGGATTTCCGCGCATCAGATCCTTAATGATGATATACATCTTTACAGTGAATTCCCACTGCTCGTCCTTTGTCTTTCTGTCTTTCTGGATCCACTCAGGGTTCTTGTCAAATCCCTCCGGACAATACTTCTTTGTCCACTCAAGAGCTCTCTTAAACTCTTCTTCATCATAAATTCCCTCATCCATACGGCGGAGAACTTCTACTTCATCAACGGACTCTACTCTCATGCCGAGATATGACTCAAAGAAATCCTGATCCATGATCGATCCGCCGATACCCATTGTTACGGAACCGATCTGAAGATATGAAAGTCCGCGGATAGATGCGGCAGCAACTGCTGCACGTCCAAATCTTAAAAGCATTTCCTTAACGTCATCAGGAATGGTCTCATCGTCTGCATCCTGAACATCCTTGCCATACATTCCAAATGCAGGAAGTCCTTTCTGTGCATGTGTAGCAAGAACAGATGCCAGATAAACAGCGCCCGGTCTCTCTGTTGCGTTAAGTCCCCATACACCCTTTATTGTGAGAGGATCCATATCCATTGTCTCTGAACCATAGCACCAGCAAGGTGTTACAGAAAGCGTGATCTCAACGCCTTCCTTCTTAAACTGCTCTGCACAGCGTGCGCTTTCCTGTACACGACCGATCGTAGTATCAGAGATGACTACTTTAACCGGTGTTCCGTCTGCATAACGAAGATTATCTTCATAGAGCTTCTTTGCTCTGCGAGCCATGCTCATTGTCTGCTCTTCAAGTGAACCTCTTACATCAAGGGGTCCTTTTCTTCCATCAATGATAGGACGGATACCGATAACGGGATGTCCTCCAACGAGTTTTCTGCTGTCTGCCATTTTGTACCTCCATAAATTTTATACAAGTATTTTTTCGCGTATTTTGTGCTGTCTTGCATCTAATACCGCGTAACGTTTCATCTATGTGATACTTTAGCATTGATTTTGGGTAAATAATAGGGATATAATGGCAAAAAGTAGTACGATATTCACTTTTCGATGCAATTTGTCAGATTATTACAAATTTTTGTACGCGTATTTGTTCATTGTGGCAAAGATGCGATTCTTTAGCCGTTTATTGGCATTTTTACAGTTTACAGATTTCAAACGGTATACTGTATATCGCGAAACATTTTGCTATAACATGTGAACAATCAAAAAATATGATCATTTGACAGAGGTGACTCATGCAATACTTAGATTTACACGAAAACAAAAAACACGGCACGACAGATTTTCCGTTTGAATACCATCACATAGACAGAAACCATGCCAGATACGTGATGGATCATCACTGGCACGAAGAATACGAGCTGATACGGGTGATCCAGGGAAAGCTTGAAATGACTGTAAATGAGCAGGAATTTACCCTTTGTCCCAAGGAACTGATGCTGGTACCGGGCGGCGCACTTCATTCCGGAACACCGGATAAATGTATATACGAGTGTCTTGTTTTTGACCCAAATATTTTTTTGAATGAAAACGGTATTATTTCGGGATGGTTCAGGCGTATCGTTTCACGCAATCTCAAACCGGAGATTTTTTATGACTCTGAAAAAAAGAAGATCATAAGCATTGCCCGAATGGTTTTCGAAGCCATGGCAGATCAGAAGCACGGATATGAACTGGCTGTTACAGGTGGGATAGCCATGCTTTTCAGCGCCATACTCTCAGATAAACTATATGAATCCGGGCCTGCCACACCCGAAAGAGAAAGCCGAAAGATCCGCCGTATAAAGAAAGTTCTGGACTACATTGACAGCAACTTTACATCTGATATCACTCTTGAGAAGCTTTCAGATGTAGCATCCATGAATCCAAAATATTTCGGTCGCTTTTTCAGAAAGATCACAAACCGCACTCCCATGGATTACCTAAATTATCAGCGGATAGAGCACGCCTGCTACGACCTGTCCCATACCGGTCAGTCCGTAACCGAAGTCGCTTATCGCTGCGGATTTAATGATCTCTCGTACTTCATCCGTATTTTTAAAAAATATAAAGGAGTTACCCCCGGTAAATACCGGGAATAACCCCTGTTCATTTCGATATATCAGTTAATTTTCACTGCAATAAAGCCTTACGATGCGCCTATATTTAATCCGCTAAGATTAAATAATTCTCCAAGTGTCGCACCGGTTTGCGGTGTCATCGCCTTTCGGATGATCTCCAGAGTCTCATGAACCTTGTCACTGACCTTTACCTCATAGTAAAGCTTTGCAGTATTCTCTGCATCAGTCAGACCATCATGGGCCCTACCCTGAAACTGGATACCGATAGCATTCAGAGCTTTATCAAGCGCCGGAGATCTGGAGAAATTCAGCATTTTCTGGAATTCATCCTGAAAGTCGATCCAATGAGAGATCATATAATCGATCTCAACAGTACATTCCATACCTTTCTGCTTCATTTCATTTTTTATCTGATTCAGATCGTTTACACTCCAGGAATATATCTCATAATCCTGATCACCGCACCAGTCAACAAATCTGGCAAATGCATTTTGAAATATATCTGCGTCTGCAAGCATCGCTGTCGTGATCCCGGTAAGATTCTCAAATTTCTTCCGAACTTCTTTACTATAAACCGGTTTCACATATTCTTTGAAACGATCTGTAATCTCTCCGTTTTCCCCCAAAACCACAGCCCCGATCTCGATCGTCTCATACTTGCTTGTACTGCTCTCCTCTCGGAATTCCTTATCGACAGGATGCATCTCTAGATCAATAAAAATCTTTCTCAAAACCTAACCCCATTTCAGACTCGCCATATAACTTTCTTAATTATATCCCTAACAAGCAGGAAAAGAAAACAGAAAATGATACGTGTGAAAGGGGTGAGTCAGGGGGCAGGTCCAGGAACCTGCCCCCTGGCTCAAACTGCACGTTGCTGTACAGTCACATCCTCTGACCATTGTTCATCTGTTTCCAGCGTTTTGTAATCCAGAGGCTTTGTACATCCAAGCTTTTTTGATAGCGAAATAGCTGTATTCTTGAAAGCTGTTTTGAATAAAATATCCAACATTATGCGTACCGGCAGTGAATATATCTCGGGTCCGGTAAATCTCCTGCACTCTTCCGAGAAGAAGTTGCAATCTCTGTCAAAGATCTTCCCCATTTCTCTGTATCCGTCAGTCTCTTTTTCTACCTGCATTTCGTCCATGAAACGCAGCATGAAATTATTACCTTTAACAAGTGTTCCGCCATATTTGCATCCAAGCTCATGTGTAAGCTTCTCAAGGTATTCTTCACCACAACGCAGCTGAGATCCCTCCGCAAAACCTCCCTGCAAAATATAGGAGATCTGTGTACTCTCTGTTTTAGGCACAAGCGTTTCCAGAAACTCCATCATTAACCCCGGAACACATTCAACAAACAGAGGAAGTGCTATCAATATGTTTTTATTCTCATTAAAAGCTCTCCTTGCATCACCCCATTCTCTTCTGTTTGAGATCGAATAAAGCTCATATGTGTTTCCTCTCTCGCAAAAGCCTTCGGCAAAGCTGCTTATTATCTTATCGGTATTGCTGAATTTCTGTACTCTGGGACTTCCGTTAAAAATTATCACATGCATGCTGCTGCCTCCTTTAACTCCCAAAACGGATATGCACCGAGCGGTTTACTTCCGAAATTCACCGCACATCTTTCATTCCATTTATTGAGATAATCCCTGTCAACTTCCCCGAGATATATAAGACCTATATCCGGATTCTTATCATATCTCATCACATGTCTCATCTGGTTTCCTCTAAATTCCAGATTCATCGTTACAAGCGGCATAACTCTGTCAAAGATATTCTTGCCCTTGTGATCCATGAAGCCAAGTGCTGTATTGGTTATAACCCACAGCTGATCCGCCTTATGCGCTCTCACCAGGATATCCTCGTAATCATCCTTTATTGCGCAAGTTCCGGGTGTCTTTAACCAGCAAAAATTGCACCCAAGACACGGCGAAATATTCATCTCTGCCGCCTCGATCATTTCATATTCCGTATTTCTTTCCTCAAGTATCTCCCTAAATTCCTTTGAAAGTTCTTTGTCTGAGGTTGTATTAACTATCAGAACCATGTCATCTTCCTCCTTACGCTTTTAGAAGCAACACGCCCGTAACCCATGACCACAATTTATCACACAATAAAAAAAGACTGAGTCCAAACACAGATTTCAGTCTTTTTTACACGGAACCGGATTATTTCAGCACAAAATCTTTGATGAGTCCCAGACATTCACGGAGCATGTTATTCGGAAGAAACCTGCGACTTGACGGAGCAGCTATTCCACAGACATTTTTGTACCCCTGCTTTTTGGCAAGTCCCACCGCTCTTAATACATGGAAATTATTGGTCACGATTCCGACGGAGTCACTGTCTTTATCAAGAAAAGCAGCACTGTATTCCAGATTTTCAGCCGTATTCTCTGATCTGTCCTCAACGAGGATCCGCTCCTCGTCCACGCCTTTTTCTATAAGGTACTTCTTCATCGCCGTACCTTCTGCTTCAGGCTCATTCGCGCCCTGCCCGCCCGACACGATGCATTTTGTATCAGGATTATTTTCAAGATACTCAGCAGCCTTTTTCAGCCTGAATCTCAAAACAACACTCGGACCATTCTCACGAACCTGCGCGCCGAGTACCACGATGTAATCCAGATTTTTCTCACCCTCATTTCGGAATGAGGAAAATATCATCATGCTAAGTACCAGTGTAGTAACTATCCCAAGTACCATGACCGCATGACAACCGACATTGATCCACTTCGGCATACGACTCCACACGTCAAATCGCCTAAAAGCCGCCAGCGCTACAAATCCAACTGCCAGAGCAAGCCATATCAGATAAAATCCTGTTCCCGATCCCGCCATTCTCACCATGACGCTATACAAAGCGCATATGACCGCCAGGATCACAAAGAAAATCTCTACTTTCATCTCAACTCAAACTCCACTTATCGTGCTATATATCAAAAGCATCCAAGCTTTCTTCAACGTTAACTAACAGCATTTTACCATAAGAAAATCCAGTAAAATTTTAGGATTTTTTAAAGTTTCACCTTTATTTACAAATCGGTTACTGTTCACTCGCTTTCAGCTCGCTCAAGTAACAGGTTTTCAGCGTTCTTGGCCGTAAACAGCTAAAGCATACACTCTCACTAAGCTCACATTCGTTCGCTAAGTGTTCGTAGCATCCGCAGCGTAGTGCTCCGTTTACGTGTGAACT
>CAMVTN010000011.1 GCA_947170415.1 uncultured Lachnospiraceae bacterium
AGTTATAAATATGATATTTCAATACCAAAGGGTCAGCAGAAAAAAATGACAGTAGAGAACGGTAAAAATGGAAAACCTGTTCGTATAAAGATCAACTCGCCGGGAAAATATACTATAAAGTATAAAGTTTTAGATGGATCAAATAAGACCTTTAAGCTCATTATAAAAGTATAATGTTTTTAAGACTGCTGCTTCGGCGATTTATTTACCGGGCAGCAGTTTTTTGTAACGAAAGAATGAAGAGTTGTTTTACCAATTCGGAACATGTGATACCATATAATATAGTTTTTTAGACTTTGCTGAGAATTATTCCGACTTAAAGGAGCGTAGAAATGGACTTTGCAGTAAGCGTTGGTGAAGCGGACTTTGCGGCTCTTCGTAATGAAAATGCATATTATGTGGATAAAACAGATATAATATATGAACTTGTTCATGAAACGAATAATAAGGTCACTTTATTTACAAGACCGAGAAGATTTGGAAAAACTCTGATGATGAGTATGATGGAGAATTTCTTCAACATCAGAAAAGATTGCAAGGGTTTATTTGGGAACCTTGAAATCTCAAAGCATGTTTCTTTTTGCAAAGAGTGGATGAATCAGTATCCGGTATTGTTTATATCATTTAAGGATGTTGAGGCGGAAGATTTTGAAGATGCATACAGGATGCTTGAATCCCGTTTGGCTGATGTATGTAAAGAATTTGCGGATATTGCAGATAATTGTGCGGTTAATCCTGCGGATAAAGAAATATTCGAGCGATTGATGTATGGTACTGCAAAGAAAAATGAGGTTAAGAACAGCATAAAAACATTAATGCGCATGTTGAATGCAGTGTATGGTAAAAAGGTTATTCTTCTGATAGATGAGTATGATGTTCCTTTGGCAAGGGCAAATGAAAAAAATACTACAAGTAATAATTATTATTCAAAGATGCTCGATGTGATCAAGGGAATTATGAGTACTTCACTCAAAGATAATGAGCTTTTAAAGTTTGCAGTGGTGACAGGATGTATTCAAATAGCGAAGGAAAGTATATTTACCGGTACCAATAATTTTGCATCATATTCAGTGCTCGATGAAGATTTTTCGCAGTATTTTGGTTTCTTAAAGAATGAGATTGATGAAATGCTTAATGCTGCTGACAGGGCAGAGAAAGCGGATATTATCAAGGAATGGTATGATGGCTATGTTTTTGGCAAAAGCTGTTTATATTGTCCCTGGGATGTGATCAACTATCTTTCTGCACTTAAGAAACGCAGAGATGCCAAGCCTGAAAATTATTGGAAGAATACGAGTCACAATGGTATATTGCTGACATTTGTAAAACGTACGGATTTTGATGTTTCCGATAAATTCGAGGCATTATTAAATGGAGAAACTATCGTACAAACGATTTCAGATGAATTGACCTATGATACTTTACATTCAACAGAGGATAATTTGTGGAGTGTTCTTCTTATGACCGGTTATATTTCAAAAGCTAACGCAGAAGAAGATGGCGAAACGGTTTCGTTGAAGATTCCTAATAAAGAAATAGCGTCGATTTTTGAAGATGCTGTTGTTCGCTTCTTTAAAGAAACAGTAAGTGCGGATAAGATTAATGCACTCATTAATATGCTTTGGGAGAAGGACGAAGTGGGGGCTACGGAAGTAATATCAGATCTTTTATGGGATACTATAAGCTACAATGACTATCATGAAGATTACTATCATGCTTTTCTCGCAGGCGTATTTGTCGGAAGAGGATATAGCGTAGACTCTAACAAGGAAAAAGGACTGGGAAGACCGGATATTTTGTTTAAAGATAAAAAGAACAGACGCGCGATCATTATAGAGGCAAAAAAATCGAATAAAGAATCGGATATGGATAAGGATAGCAGTGAGGCAGTAAAACAGATTATAAAAGAAAAGTATGCCGAAGGACTAAAAGGAAAAGGCTATGAAGAAGTAATTTGTTATGGTGCGGCATTTTTTCAGAAGCAGGCAAAACTCAGGCTGAGATAAGTATTATTTTTGGATTTCTTAAAAGAAACTTAATAATTACAGGGCAAAATAAATAAAAACTTAAGAATTGTACAAAAAATACAATTTTTGTACAATATCGGGTACTTAAAGTCTTGTTCAAAAATTAATGCAATGATAAAATATGACCGTTGTGTGGCTTGCGGATTTTATTCGGTGAGTCACAGCGGTCTTTTTTGTTTTATCCAAGGATGGGGAGCAGAAAAGATAGTAATCAGGAGTTATCGATTTGGAGGAAACATGAAGAACAGATTTAAGAAGTTGACCGCTCTTCTCCTCGCAGCATCAATGACAGTAAGCATGTCAGGCATTGCATATGCATCTGAAGTTGTCAGTGATGTACAGGAAGAGACAGAAGTAGTAGCTGCAGAGGCAGTATCAGAAGATACAGAGGCAGTTGATGGTGTTACAGCTGTTGCTAAAGTTGCTTCAGAGCTTAAGGCAGAGGCAGCAGAGCTTAAGACTCTCGAGGCCGGTGTTGATTATGCTGAGGAAGAGGGATTTTTCCTTGCAGAAAGCAAAGAAGATGCCGAGAAGGTTGCTAAGGAGTACGGTGCAAAGCTGCAGAGCTATGAGCATGGCGTAGCAGTCCTTGACTTTGATCGTAATGTAGCAGATGCTCTTACTGAAACAGCAGAGGCAAAAGTTACAACTACTGTTGTTGAACCGAACTACTATGATAGCATTGATACAGTTAATGAGGAAGATCTTGCAACTGCAATAGATGATGCTAAGGCAGGCGTTACAACAGCTGCATCAAAGGGTGATTTTGTTACAGGCGATGAAAAGGCTTCTAAGGTTGATGAAGCTTCTGAACCTAACGATCCCTGGGCAAAAGAAGAACATTCATATTATCAGTGGTTCCATGAAAAGATTCATTCTCTTGCTGCACATGAAGTGACAACAGGGAAAAATGTTACTGTTGCCGTTCTTGATACAGGTATCGAAGTTAACGCACCGGATTTCAAGTCAAAGATCGCAGATGGAAGCATTGTTGTTGATTGCGTTTCATCCCTGAAAAGTACCACAAAGGGAGCTGATATTCACGGACATGGCTCAAACTGCTCAGGTGTGGTCGGTGCAGTTAAGGATAATAATGCACACGGATTTGGTGTTGCACCGGATGTAAATATTTATTCTGTTCAGATCTCAAGTGGATCCAGAATTGCAACATCTGACGAAATCGAAGGATTAAATATGGCAATCGAAAAGGGCGTTCAGGTTGTCAGCATGAGTTTCGGTGGTTCACAGTACAGCGCTGCAATGCAGGAAGCTTGTAATCAGGCCGCTGAAAAGGGAATTACTCTGGTTGCAGCAGCAGGTAACGATACATCTGATGATGCACAGTATCCTGCAGCATACGATAATGTTATTTCTGTAGCATCTATTGATAAGGATGATACACTTTCGGAATTCTCAAACTACGGAAGCTGGGTAGATATCGCAGCTCCGGGTGGAGCATACATCTTCTCTGAAGGTCCTTATAATTCAAAAGTCAAGGATTACATAACAGGAATGGGTGGTACTTCTCAGGCTACACCTCAGGTTGCGGCAGTTGCAGCTCTGATTTATTCTGTAAATCCTACTTTTGTCAATACGAAGACACTTGATACTCCGAGAGCTGTAGAGGCTCTTCTTATGGAGACAACTAATAATCAGGTATACACATACAACGGTCATTCCGTAACAGGTCTTGTACAGGCTGATGCAGCTGTAAACGCAGCTAAGAACTATACAGGCAGCATATCATATCGTGTAGTTGATCCTTCCGGCGACTATGGTGTTTATATGTCCGGAAAGATCGGTAAGGGCGGTGTGTTTAAGCTTTCTGTTGGTACTGCATCAGGAAATAATAGTGGTTCAAAGGCTAAGATTAAGGCTACATGGACATCAAGTGATCCGGCAACTCTTTCTGTAAAGAACGGCGTTGTTAGATGTAGTAAAAATGCAATAGTTGGTACAAAGGCTTATGTTACAGCTACAATCGGTACCGAGACAGTGAGTTATGCGTTTACAGTAACAGAAAAGACACAGGTATTCGGACCTATCCGCTACAGAGTAAGCCGTAAAGGATACAAATTTCTTTACAAGAGCAATTACAGTGTAAATGCTTCTCGTAACACATATTATGATATTTCTGATCCCTACTCTCTGACCGGCGGAAAAGTATTCCTTACATACGATAAGAAAAAGAATGAAATGCCGGGCTACTATGTAGCATCAGGCGGATTTAAGTATAAGATCTCTATGTCAAAGAGTCAGCTTAAGAATTGTGTGGTTTCCTCAGCAAATCGTAATGGTGATCCTAGAATCATCGGATTTACAAAGCCGGGTAAATATACAATTAAGTACAAGGTTATGGATGGATCCAACAAGACCTTCACACTTAAGCTTACTGTAAGATA
The DNA here is from genome assembly GCA_947170415.1 of uncultured Lachnospiraceae bacterium. Lineage (GTDB taxonomy): Bacteria > Bacillota > Clostridia > Lachnospirales > Lachnospiraceae > NK4A144. The sequence goes on from CAMVTN010000011.1 coordinate 4,430, forward strand.
AATCGTAACTATTCAGAACAGTTACGATAAATCATCAATCGAAAACTATAGGTTATGATCAATCAGGACCGCTGGTTCGGTGTTCTTTTTACCGAACAGCGGTCCTTTTCTGCATCATCTGTGCTATCATGAAAAGGAAAAAACGGCAAAACATCAAAATGTATCAAACCAAATAAAAATGCTTGATTTAAGTGTGTATTAATGATATCATTTTAGCTTGTGAGACTTGCATAGCGCATGTCTTTAGGAGATGGTCCTCTGACACGCGGCGAAGAAGCGTCTATCAGAATGTGTTAAGAACGTCAAATTGCCTGAACCCGTAGAGTACAATAGCGACAAAGCGGAGAAGGGTACAATGGAGGTTTAATTTAATGAACATCACAGTAATTAAGGAAATCGAAGCTGAGCAGCTGAAGCAGAACGCACCGGAGATCAGAGTTGGTGACACAGTACGTGTTCACAACCGTATCACAGAGGGTGATAAGTCCAGAGTACAGATCTTTGAGGGAACTATCATCAAGAAGCAGGGCGGAAGCAACCGTGCAACATTCACTGTACGTAAGCAGTCCAACGGTGTTGGTGTTGAGAAGACATGGCCGATCCACTCCCCTAACGTAGAGAAGGTTGAGGTCGTTCGTTCTGGTAAGGCTAGAAGAGCTAAGCTGTTCTACCTTAGAAAGCTCAACGGTAAGAAGGCTAAGCTTAAGGAAATCGTTGACTGATAATCAGTTAAAAGACGAGACGAGCCATCGCAGTATTCTGCGATGGCTTTTTAAACATCAATCACATCAATCCTAAGGAGACAGATTCGATTGGCTAGGAGATATAACGGACTATCTTTCTATCAGAGAAAGAAACTGATTTCAAGTGAAAAAATATCAGAAGCGGCATCATGGATATTTATCGTTGCATTAGCGGTTTTATTGGCGTTCTTTCTGGTTTTTACATTGGGAATGAGAACGACCGTGATCGGAACATCGATGGAAACCTCGCTGCATAATGGACAGGTCGTATTTTTAAATCGTGTGGTTTATAATATTTTGCAGCCCTCCAGAGGTGATGTTATAGCATTCAGACCTAACGGGAATGTGAATGCACATTATTCTGTAAAGCGTGTGATAGCTGTTCCCGGCGATACAGTTCAGATAATGAACGGAGTGCTTTATTTAAACGGAGAGCCGCAGGATGAAATGTTTGATGACCAGATTGCGGATGCGGGCGTTGCAGAGGATCTCATGAAGCTCGGTGAAGATGAATATTTCGTTATGGGTGATAACTGCAACAGTTCTGAGGACAGCCGGTCTGTAAATCTTGGTAATATAAAGAAAGAATATATCGTTGGTAAGGTCTGGTTCCATATGGCAGGTGGCGATGATGGAATCGGACGTGTAAAATAAGAAAGGGAATAACATGGCATATAACTGGTACCCCGGACATATGATGAAGGCAAAGCGTGCTATGCAGGAGGATATAAAGCTCATTGATCTCCTGATAGAACTCTTGGACGCCAGGGCGCCTTTATCTACCAGAAATCCGGATATTGATACCTTGGGTCAGGGAAAAGGACGCCTTGTTTTATTAAATAAGGCGGATCTTGCAGAAGAAAATGTGACAAAAACCTGGATCGAATGGTTTGAAGCTCAGGGCATCACTGCAATCGCACTTGATTCCAGAAACAGTAAAAACCTGAGAAAGATAGATAACGCAGTTCAGGTAGCCTGCAAAGAAAAAATCGAGAGAAATCGAAAAAAGGGTATTCTTAACCGCCCAATGCGTGCGATGGTCGTTGGTATCCCTAATGTTGGAAAATCTACGTTCATTAATTCATATGCCAAAAAGACAGTGGCAAAGACAGGCAATAAGCCCGGTGTCACAAAGGGTAAGCAGTGGGTACGCCTCGGAAAGAATCTGGAACTCCTTGATACTCCCGGTATTCTCTGGCCGAAGATCGATGATGATGAGGCAGGATTCCATCTGGCACTTCTTGGTTCTATGAATGATGATGCGCTTAATCGAGATGATCTGGTGCAGAGATTTATAGAAAAAATGAACGCAGAACATCCGGATATGATACAGGAAATGTATAATATTACCGGAGATATGGGATTTGCAGATGCATTGACCAGTGCCGCACTTAAGAGAAACGCGTTAAAGACAGGCGGTGTTCCTGATACAGACAGGGCAGTCCAGTTTATTCTTGACGATTTCAGAAGCGGAAAGATAGGAAAGATCACACTTGATCATGTAAAATCCTAAATAATAATGAGGAAAACAGATGCGGAAAAAGACAGTTGAAAAACTATTATCGGGAAGCATTACTGTTTTATTGGCTCTTGTTATAGCATTTTTATTTATAACTTTTGTCGGTCAGAGAAATGAGATTGACGGAAGTTCTATGGAAACGACACTTTCAAATGGCGAGTATGTTCTTTTGGACAAGATCACATATCGTTTCAGTAAGCCGAAGAGGTTTGATATCGTTGATTTTCCGTGTCCGACGGATCCTGATTCAGTCTATATAAAACGGATAATAGGTCTTCCGGGAGAATCGGTTCAGATAAAAGAAGGTGTGGTATTTATCAACGACTCTGAACTAAAGGGAGATCACTATGGTTCTGCTCTTATAAAAGATGCCGGTATTTCGGCAGAAGCAGTACTGCTCGGGGCAGATGAGTATTTTGTCCTTGGAGATAACAGAAATGACAGCGTGGATTCACGTTCTTTGGAAGTTGGAAAGATAAAAAAAAGTGACATTATGGGAAGAGTCTGGCTCAGGCTCAGCCCTTTAGATAAATTTGGTATCGTAAGGTAAAGGCAATAGATCATGGCAGAAACAATTAAGGACATCCGAGAAAAATTTCAAAATACAGACGTTGAGGATCTACAGGTATTGATCGAGGCTTATTCCGCGGATGAAAGAAGCGGAGTTGTAACACTTATCCGGAATGCGCAGAAGAAGATAGATGCTCTTGAAAAGGAAAAAGAGCGAATGTATAACATGTTTTCCTTTGAGAGAGAATATGGTGATAACGAATATATCTGCGGTATTGATGAAGTTGGAAGAGGCCCGCTTGCCGGCCCGGTGATGACAGCAGCAGTGATCTTGCCGAAGAACTGTGCCCTTCTGTACCTCAATGATTCAAAAAAATTGTCTGCAGAAAAGCGAGAAATTCTTGCAGAAAAAATCAAAGAAAATGCTGTTGCCTGGGCGATCGGCCGAGTTGAACCCGAAAGGATCGATGAGATAAATATCCTCCAGGCAACCTATGAAGCAATGCGTCAGGCTATTCAGAAACTATCCGTAAAACCCGATATATTATTGAACGATGCAGTTATTATTCCGGAAGTGGACATACCGCAGGTCAAGATCATAAAGGGTGATGCCAAAAGCGCATCTATCGCAGCTGCCAGCATAATAGCAAAGGTTGCGAGGGATCATGTAATGGTTGAGTATGATAAAGAGTATCCCGGTTATGATTTTGCCGGTAATAAGGGCTATGGCAGTGCTTCACATGTAGCTGCTCTAAAAGAGATCGGTCCCTGTCCTATCCACAGAAGGAGTTTCATAGGAAATTTCGTGGGTTAAATATATGAATATTCAGATAAATCCTAATACAGGACTTTATGATACCGGTTCAAATATAAATCGCAGTGTTAATGTCAGTGATGTTACACAAAATGCGCCGGCCGATATGGTCGACGCAGGTAAAGCGATATATGTAAAAAGCGGAGATGTATTTTCAGGGCAGATCGTTGGAATGAATAAAGACGGTACTGTTCAGCTTCTTCTTGCAAACAATGCTACTATCAGCGCAAAGCTGAATCAAAATATGGCTCTTTCTATGGGTCAGACCCTTTCCTTTCAGGTTAGCGGTGCTTCCAGTTCAAAAATAACAATTACACCATTGTATGCTAATCTCGATGGAAACAGTGAGATTGGTCGGGCCCTTATGCAGGCAGGACTTCCTCTAAATGAGAGAAATGGAGAAATGGTAGGCTCCATGATGGAAAGAGGACTGCCTATAAATGCTCCGGCTCTTAATAGTATGGCAGATCTGGTTGCAGCGCATCCGTCTGCATCAGCTACGACGATCGTTCAGATGACGGAGATCGGAATCCCCCTTACAGAAGAAAATATAGCTGAATTTGAATTGTATAAATCAAATCAGTATCAGATAGCAGACAGTGTAGATGGATTATCCAAGGGTTTTGCAGAGCTTGCAGGTGAGTCGGCGACTGCAAATAATGATATAACGAAACTATTTTTCGGAGAACAGAATGTTGTAGTTATGTCAGCGGCAGCCCAGGCGGTACAGGGTGATCCGACTGCATTATTTGCTGCATTTGGGGTAGACACCGCGAATATGCAATTAACGGAAGTTAATCAGCCGGTACAGGCAGTAGACTCATCGGTGAAACCGGATTCTGCCGAGGGAGGAGAGACCGAATCATCGGATTCATCAGGAAAAGATAAGGATGATCTGCAGTCAAATAACCTGCTTACCGGCAGAAGTGCGCTAACAGATAATCCTTCTGATAGCACAGCAGTTAATCCTGCTGTTAACAAAGCCGGTGTTGAAACAGCTCATGATATTACGGGGCATGTTACAAATAATGTACATGAACTGTTAGGAAAAGAAGGTGCTCGGGAACTGGCAGATTCGCTCTTAAAAATCGGTACACCGCCGGAGCTTGCAGAAAAGATAATGCAGGGAGAGTTTACGACAGGAGAAACGCTGCGTCTTACACGTGCGATGGTCAGTGCAGTCATAAACGGAAAATACGGCGAAGAAATGCAGGAAGCTGCGAAGGAGCTGATAAAGAGTAAGCCGTATCAGTTTCTGTTGAAAAACGGCATCATGGATCAGTTTCTCTTAAAACCGGAGGAAGTGTCCAATAAAGAAAATGTCCGTCAGTATTTTTCAAAGATTGCCAGTGAGGCGGAGCAGGCACTTCAGATGCTGAATAATATGGGAAAGGGCGATACGGAACTTGCTCAGGGCATGAAGAGTCTTAGTTCAAATCTGGACTTTATAGAGCAGATGAATCAGGTGATGACGTACGTTCAGCTTCCACTAAAGATGAATAAGTCAAAGGCACACGGCGATCTGTATGTCTATACCAATAAGCGGAATCTTGCAAAGAAAAATGGCAATATTTCGGCATTACTGCATTTGGATATGGAGCACCTGGGACAGATGGATATCCATGTATCTATGGATCAGGCCGAGAAAGTTCAGACGCATTTCATATTGCAGGAAGAATCTCTGCTTGATTTCATAGGTGAGCATCTGCCGGAACTCGATAAAGCGCTTCAAAAGCGTGGGTACAAGGTGCATTCTGACGTATCTCTTAATAAAGAGGCAAAAAGCGTACCGGACATAATGTTTAACCGAAGCGTAAATCAGAAACTATTACAGGTGACAGGATTTGATGTAAGAGCCTGATAATATAAAATTATAGATGTTTATAGAGGAGCAGATCATGACGGAACAGGAAAAAGAGAGAAGAAACAGAATAAAGACTGCGGTCGCTCTTGCGTATGATCCGGCTACTGTTGCTCCTACAGTTGTTGCATCAGGTAAGGGACGGGTTGCGGAAAGGATCATTGAAAAGGCAAAAGAAAGCGATGTGCCTGTTCATGAGGACAGCAAGCTGGCAGATACACTGGCGTCTCTTGACATCGGTGATGCTATACCTCCGGAACTATATGAAGTGGTCGCAGAAGTACTTGTATTTGTAGACCGTATGGATAAACTTAAGCAGAAAATGGATCTATATAATCAAAATCAAAAAGCAAATCCAAAGCGGAGGTAATATAAACTGAATTATAATGAACAAAATAACAGGAACATTGGAACACGAGGAGAAAATGATGCTGCGGCATTTCTTGAAAAACAGGGATGCCGCATTATTGCGCGAAATTTCAGAGTGAGATCAGGAGAAATAGATATTATCGCCATAGATCCCAAGGGAGACAGCAGGGATTATAACGTTAAAGAATCTGCATCGGTGATATTTTGTGAAGTGAAATACAGAAAGAGTGAGGAACACGGACTTCCCGAACAGGCTGTTAATAAAAATAAACAGCGGATAATAAGTCGGGTTTCGGACCATTTTCGTGCCAAGAACGGCTTATCTGAGGAATTGGCATACAGATTTGATGTGCTTGCAGTTACTGAGTCACAGGGAAGAGAATCGAAAGTTCGGTGGATACGTAATGCCTTTCCGTATGTCCCAGGGAGATAATGAAAATTCTCGAATTTCATTGGAATTACGGATAAGAAAAAAAGAGATGAGACACAAGATGTGCCTCATCTCCGGAATTATCAATCCTTAAGAACGCCTTCTGTATTGTTGTAGGTGGAGAGGATCTTTTTGATCTTTTCTGTAGGTGTGATAACGTGTCCCATGGTCACATCGTGATTTGAGAAATCAATGATGGATGCCATGAACTTAGTCATATCAGCTTCCAGATACCAAGGACGTGTCAGAAGCTCAGGACGACGGTAAGAAAGGTTTGTTGTAACAACTTTATCAATGATGCCGTTCTTGTATGCTTCGTCAAAGGATTCAACACCGTCTGTGAAGATACCGAAAGTACAGCATACAAATACACGCTTTGCCTTCATCTTCTTAAGCTGACGAGCAGTGTCGATCATACTTCCGCCGGAAGAGATCATATCATCAACTACGATGACATCCTTTCCTTCAACGTTGTCACCAAGGAACTCATGAGCAACGATAGGGTTCTTTCCGTCAACAACCTTTGTATAATCTCTTCTCTTATAGAACATACCGGTGTCAACACCCATAACGTTTGCGAAGTATACGGCACGGTGAAGAGCTCCTTCATCTGGGCTGATGATGAGCATATGATCACGGTCAATCTTCATATCACCTACGTTATGAAGCAGAGCCTGCATGAACTGATAGAAAGGTGTGAAATTATCAAAGCCGCAAAGCGGTGCAGCATTTGCGATGGACGGATCGTGTGCATCAAAAGTGATGAGACGGGAAATGCCCATATTTGCAAGCTCTTCAAGCATAAGAGCACAGTCAAGGGACTCACGTCCGCTTCTCTTGTGCTGACGGCTCTCATAAAGGAAAGGCATGATAACTGTAATACGATGAGCCTTACCTGCGATAGATGCGATCACACGCTTCAGATCCTGGTAATGATCGTCTGGGGAATAATGGTTCTGAAAGTTGTGCATCTTATAAGTAAGAGAGTAATTCAGGACGTCGGTCATGATATAAACGTCCTTACCACGAATAGTCTCATTGAGGATCGCTTTTCCTTCACCTGAACCAAAACGTGGTACATCAAAGTTGATCATGTAGTTATCCATACGATAGCCTTCGAAAGCCGGGCTGTCGTGGTAGGGCTGGTTAACAGCCTTTCTGAACTCTACGAGATAATCATTTACTTTGTTGCCGAATCCACTGATGCTGGGCAGTACAATAATTTTGAGGGGGGCTGCCGGCATAGTGTTCTCTAGATACTTGTTGATCATAAAGCCTCACATTCTTCCATATATGAATGAAATTTTTCGGACGACCATTCATCCGATTGACAAACAAAGTTATCGTATCATTTTGACAGTTATAAGGCAAGCCTATATAATGGTTAGGCTCACAAAAAATTTTTGACCCGGAGGAATAAAGAAATATGAGTGAAGAAAAGAAAAACAGACATATTGTAAAAAGTGTCCTGCCGGGGAGTATTGCGGAAGAAATGGAAATCACGCCGGGGGATGAACTGATTTCTATAAATGAAAAGCCTATAGAGGATATTTTCGATTACCAGTTTCTAATAGAAGATACATTCATAACCGTGGTTGTAAAAAAGCCTGACGGAGAAGAGTGGGAGCTGGAAATCGATAAAGACGAAGATGAAGATCTCGGGATCGAATTTGAGAACGGACTTATGGATGATTATCGATCCTGCCACAATAACTGCATTTTCTGCTTTATCGATCAGATGCCTAAGGGAATGAGGGATACTCTTTATTTCAAAGATGATGATTCCAGACTTTCATTCCTTCAGGGAAACTATGTGACACTCACAAACATGTCAGATCATGACATAGAGAGGATCATTCATTATCATCTTGATCCGATAAATGTGTCATTTCAGACGACAAATCCTGAACTCCGCTGCAAGATGCTGCATAACCGTTTTGCGGGCGAAGCTCTTAAAAAGGTAGACAGACTGGCAGAGGCCGGTATCCGTATGAATGGACAGATAGTTCTTTGTAAGGGTATAAATGACGGAGCGGAGCTTGACCGCTCGATACGTGATCTTACAAAGTATATACCGTATCTGGAAAGCGTATCGGTCGTGCCTGTAGGACTCAGTAAGTATCGTGATGGACTGTATCCGCTGGAACCTTTTACAAAAGAGGATGCGGTAGAAACACTTAAGCTCATCCACAGCTGGCAGGAGAAGATCTACGCAGAACATCATACGCATTTTATCCATGCCGGTGATGAGTTTTATATTCTTGCAGAAGAACCAATCCCTTCAGCAGATAACTATGACGGATATATTCAGTATGAAAATGGTGTGGGAATGATCCGTTCATTTATGGATGAATTTGATGAGGGACTGGCTGCGCTTACTCCGGATCCGAACTTTAAGAGAGAGATCTCCGTTGCGGGCGGAATGCTCATGAACAGAGAAAAAGTCGTGATGATCGAGCGTCTCAGGGAGTTATATCCGGGGCTTACGGTTCATAATTATCCTATTAGAAATGATTTCTTTGGACCGATGATCACGGTCAGTGGACTTATCACAGGACAGGATATTGTTGCACAGCTTAAGGGAAAGCCTTTGGGTGAAGTACTTTATCTCCCGCAGAATGTTTTGCGTGCAAATACAGAAGTTTTACTTGATGACATGACACTTACTGATATTTCGCATGCTTTACAAGTAAAGGTTGATATTATAAAATCGGATGGAAATGATTTTATCCGTGCCTTATTAGGGCAGGAAAGGTAAAAAGGTTAGATAAATATGAGTAGACCGATCGTTGCACTGGTTGGACGACCAAATGTTGGAAAATCAACACTTTTCAACGTCCTTGCCGGCGAACGTATTTCTATTGTTCAGGATAAACCAGGTGTTACAAGAGACCGAATTTATGCTGATGTAGATTGGAATGGAAGAAATTTTACACTTATCGATACAGGTGGTATCGAGCCTGATTCAAAGGATATCATTCTCTCACAGATGAGAGAGCAGGCAGAGATAGCTATCAACACTGCAGACGTTATCATTTTTATCACGGATATCCAGATGGGACTTTCGGATGCGGATGATAAGGTTGCAGATATGCTCCGCCGTTCAGGAAAGCCTGTAGTACTTGCTGTAAATAAGGTTGATAATTACCAGAAGATGCAGCTTGATGTTTATGAGTTCTATAATCTCGGAATGGGCGATCCTGTTGCGATATCTGCAGGTCAGATGACCGGTATTGGTGATCTTCTGGATGAAGTGGTTAAATTCTTCCCTGACCGCGAGGAAGGCGAGGAAGAAGATGACAGACCGAAGATCGCGATCGTAGGAAAGCCGAATGTAGGTAAGTCGTCTATTATCAATAAGCTTATCGGAAAGAAGAGAGTTATCGTATCAGACATCGCGGGTACGACGAGAGATGCAGTAGATACTCCGGTCGTTCATGACGGTAAGGAATATGTATTCATCGATACCGCCGGACTCCGTAGAAAGAATAAGATAAAGGAAGCTCTTGAGCACTATATGATCGTCAGGACTGTAGGTGCGGTCGAGAGAGCGGATGTCGTTGTTATCGTTATCGATGCTACAGAGGGTGTTACCGAGCAGGACGCAAAGATCGCAGGTATCGCTCATGACAGAGGCAAAGGTTGTATCATTGCAGTAAATAAATGGGATCTTATCGAAAAGAATGATAAGACCATGAATGAGTTTAAGAGAAATATTGCAGATACACTTTCATTTATGCCTTATGCAGATATGATCTTTATTTCTGCTGAAACAGGACAGAGACTTCCGAAGCTCTTTGAAGAGATCGACCGTGTCATCCAGAGTCACAGTCTCAGAATCCAGACAGGTGTGCTTAATGAGATCATGACAGAGGCAGTAGCGCTTCAGCAGCCACCGACGGATAAAGGCAAGAGACTTCGTCTTTTCTATATTACACAGACAGGTATCAAGCCGCCGACGTTCGTTATTTTCGTAAATGATGTTGAACTGATGCATTTCTCATATACACGATATATTGAGAATAAGATCCGTGAAGCATTTGGATTTATCGGCACACCGCTTCGATTCATTATCCGTGGACGAAGCGAAAAAGAATCAGGACTTTCATAAAAACAATAATATGTCAGATATGATCTGACGTTTGTAGAGGAGGTAGAGCAGTACAAAAATTTGTGCTGCTTAAGATTACGATGGTGGAGAGAATCATCTGTATATTGATCGGTTATTGCTGTGGTCTTGTTCAGACCGGATATTTGTACGGAAAGATCAAAGGAATGGATATCCGTTCAGTTGGAAGTGGTAATGCCGGTACTACAAATATGCTCAGAACTTTTGGCGTAAAGGCAGGAGTTATCACACTTCTTTGCGATGCGTTGAAGACTATTGTTGCTATCCAGATCGCGGTTCTTCTTTTTGGAAGCCGCAATCCGGAGCTGGTTCCGCTTCTTAAGGTTTATGCAGCGGCAGGTGCAATTCTCGGACATGATTTTCCGTTCTTTATGCATTTTAAGGGCGGAAAGGGAATTGCAGCTACAGCAGGTCTTGTTATAGGATTTTTTGATCCGCTGCTTTTTATCCTTGGGTTTGTGACTTTCTTTGGTATTTTCTTTACTACTCATTACGTATCTCTTGGTTCACTCATGGTATGGGTTGGACTTTTTATCGAGTTCGTAGTAATGGGACAGACAGGCTGGAGAGAGTTTGCAGTGATGGATCAGCCTCATCTCATAGAAATGTATATCATTATGTTCCTTCTAGGAGCATTGGCTTTCTGGCAGCATAGAACAAATATCCAGAGACTGCTTGCAGGAAAAGAGCGTCATACTTATCTGAATCATGACAAGAATCAGGAAGAGGCAGAGCGATTTAAAAAGTTAAATAGTTAACAATCTCGGGCTGCGGCTAAATTCCGCAGCCTTTGGCATTTACAGAGGAGGACTTTTGTTATGAAAAAAATCGGAATGATCGGAGCAGGAAGCTGGGGAACTGCCCTTACATGGCTTCTTGGAAATAATGGACATGAAGTGACCATGTGGTCAGCAATAGAGCAGGAGATAAATCTTTTAAAAGAAAATCATGAGCAGACAGAGAAGCTTCCAGGCGCAAAACTTTCTGACAGTACTTCCTATACAACAGACATAAAGGAAGCATGTGAAGATAAGGATATGCTTGTACTTGCAGTCCCTTCTTCTTTTACCAGAAGTACAGCAAAGGCTATGGCTCCTTTTGTTAAGGATGGTCAGGTTATCGTGAGTGTTGCTAAGGGTCTTGAAGAAGATACTCTTATGACTCTTACAGATATTATCGAGCAGGAAATTCCTCAGTCCAGGACAGTTGTTCTCTGCGGACCGACCCATGCAGAGGAAGTAGGAAGCGGCATGCCGACCCTTATCGTTGCCGGAAGTAAGAATATTGAAGACGCAGATTATGTAGCAGATGTGTTTATGAGCGAAGTTTTCCGTGTTTATACATCAGATGATCCGTTCGGAATGCAGATCAGCGCAGCATGTAAGAATGTAATCGCTCTTGCAGCAGGTATCGCAGATGGTCTCGAGTATGGAGATAATACAAAGGCGGCTCTCATTACAAGAGGTATTGCTGAGATCACCCGTCTCGGAATCGCTGCAGGCGGAAAAGAGCGTACTTTCTCAGGTCTTACAGGAATCGGTGATCTGATCGTTACATGTGCATCCATGCATTCCAGAAATAGAAGAGCAGGTATTCTTATGGGACAGGGAAAGACTGCTGATGAAGCTATGAAGGAAGTGCATCAGGTAGTTGAAGGAGTTTTCTGCGCAAAGGCAGCAATGCAGCTCGCAGAAAAGTATAGTGTTGAGATACCTATCATCCACGAAGTAAATGATGTTCTCTTCCACGGAAAAGATCCAAAAGACGGAATCCGTGACCTCATGCTCCGCGACAGAAAGCAGGAGTGGGAATAATAGTCTTTACTCAATAGGAATGAAAGATTCAGATTAATTTACTAAAAAACGGAGAATCTGGCAAAAACCAGATTCCCCGTTATTTTTTTATTAGAAATTTTCGCGTACAGCTGTGAAGATCTCCCTGCAGAGCTCGGGTTTGTTCATAGCATATACATGGATGCCGTGTACACCTGCTTTGGCAAGGTCGAGAGCCTGGTCTACTGCAAATTCGATGCCGGCTTTTTTCATATCCTCCGGATCATCACCGTATCTTGCGATGATATCAGCAAGCTTCTTTGGAACACTGGTACCGGAAAGAGATACAGTATGTCCCAGCTGGGTAGCTGATGTGATGGGCATGATACCTGCATGTATCGGCACATTGATATCGTTTCTTGCCGCAAGCTCTAAAAATCTGTAGAAGAAAGTGTTATCAAAGAAAAGCTGACTTATGAGAAAATCACATCCTGTATCAACTTTCTGCTTTAAGTGGAAGATATCCGTCAGCTTGTCAGGAGCTTCAAAGTGTTTCTCCGGATAGCAGGCGCCGGCGATGCAGAACTTTCGGTCTGTTTCACGGATATACTTAACCATATCTGATGCATGTTCAAACTCGCGTGAATTATATTTCTCGTCGGTCATATCCTGCGGACGATCGCCACGGAGGGCAAGGATGTTGAAAACACCTTCTTTCTCCAAAAGATCCAACTCATCGTCCAGATCCTTACGATTAAAACCAACACTTGTCACATGAGCAATAGTCTCTATATTTAATTTATTCTGAATATAGGAAGAAATTTCGAGATGCTTACCGGCATTTGAACCACCGGCTCCGTAGGTGACACTGATAAATGCAGGGTCGCATTCAGCTATAGAATCTAAAATATTAAAGACTTTTGTGAAAGCGTCTTCTTTCTTTGGCGGAAATACTTCGCATGAAAGCATACATTCACGGCTGTCAAGTTCGTCTCTGATCATTTTTCTCTCCTCTGTCGGGCGTTTGCTTGTGTATACACAGCGATACACAAACACTTGCTTTAATTTGCAAAATATCGTAACATAAAGTAAGGATTTGCGTCAATCTCCAGCGAACGGAGTGAGGGGGATCCGGAGAGAGTATTTTGAAAAACGGACAGAGGAGCTGTTCGGCAAACGGAGGTATAAATCAAATGAGCAAAACGGGAAAGAGGGTTCTTGTTGTCGATGATATGCCGTCCATCCTGCAGGAAGCTAAGGATGTCATGTCAGATCGGTATGATCTTTTCACTGCTTCATCCGGAGCAGAAGCAATCGAAAAGGTCAAAAACTTCAATCCGGAGATCGTTCTCATGGATATGCATATGCCAGAGATGAACGGTATCAGCTGTATGGAGGCGATCCATGCAATGGACGGATATGAAGATCTGCCTATCATCATTACTATGAATGATGTATCGGTTATTACAAAGGCCAGAGCTTATGATCATGGCGCAGCTGATTCAATTCAGAAGCCGTTCATACCGATGAATGTATTCCGCAAGGTTGATATGCATCTGAAACTTGCTGAGATCGGTTGGAAGTTTGATCTTTGATGATTTGAGGAAAGCCAACGTATTTGAAGTGTAGCTTCGTTGTTTACTACAGGACCGGCACAGTTATCTGATGCCGGTCCCGTTTATTAAAAAGGATTTTTTATGGAAGAATCTATACGAATCAATAAATACCTGTCAGCTTCAGGAGTATGTTCAAGGCGTGAGGCGGACAGGTATCTTTCTGCAGGCAGGATAACTGTCAATGGAGAGATCGCATCTCTCGGGGATAAAGTGACCGGGTGTGAAAAAATATGTCTTGACGGGAAAGAAATAAAGGCAACACCGGATAGTGTAGAGCAGGTGATCCTTGCTTTCTATAAAGAGGCAGGCATTGTAACTTCTACAGTTGATCAGGGGAAAGCGCATAATAACATTGTTGATGCTGTAGGATATCCTGAAAGAGTTTATCCGATAGGACGTCTGGACAAGGACTCTGAGGGACTGATACTGCTCACAAATGACGGCAGTATGGTAAACGGACTCTTACGTGCCAGATACGGACATGAAAAAGAATATGAAGTTACGGTAGACAAAGCAATTCCGGATGAGGTCTTGGAAAAGATGATGAAGGGCGGTCTTCAGCTCCTTCCTGACAGAAAGTCACTACCTTGCAAGATCAGGAGAACGGGCAGGAATACCTATAACTGTATCCTTACAGAGGGCATGAATCGTGAAATCCGTCGTATGGCAGAATTCTTTGGCTATACTGTAACAAAACTAAAACGCATACGCTTCATGACGGTCACATTAGATGGACTGGAACCCGGGAAGTACAGGATTTTGTCTGATAAAGAAGTAAAAGAGCTGCATGATCTTGCCGGATTTCATAATTAAAAAATAGCTGAATAGTAAATTAAGGATTATAAACAATGACTTTTGAAGAATATAACGAATTAAAAAAGAAGATAGATCATCATATGAATCTTTACTACGATCAGGATTCTCCGGAAATTTCTGATTTTGAGTACGATCAGCTGATGCAGGAACTTAAGAAAGCAGAAAAAGAAAATCCTGAGTGGGTGACACCTGATTCTCCGACTCAAAAAATTGGAGGAACAGCAAAAAGAGAAGCCGGCGTAAAAGTCACACATAACGTTCCTATGCTTTCTATCGAGGATGTCTTTGACACGGAGGATGTCCGTGCCTGGGTGAAAAAAGTGCAGGATATGCATCCTGACGCAGCATTTTCAGTAGAGCAAAAGATCGATGGACTTAGCATGAGCCTCCGTTACAGGAGAAAAGCTGACGGAAAAGGCATGGAACTGGAACTTGCCGAGACCCGTGGTGACGGTATCATTGGTGAAGATGTTACAGTAAATGCACTGGTGATCCCTGATGTAAAGAAAACTCTGGATATCGATGCAGATTATCTGGAACTACGTGGTGAAGTATATATGACTCATGAGGACTTTGAACGGTTCAATGAGATCCAGATACGTGACGGTAAAAAGGAAGCAGCCAATCCAAGAAATCTCGCAGCAGGTACGCTTCGACAGCTTGACAGTGCAGTTACAAAGGAACGCGGACTCAGAATGTTTGTTTTCAATGTTCAGGATGGTCCCTCTTCCATCATGTCCGGTCACGTAAGCGGCATGGAAATCGTAAAAAATGCCGGTGTACCGGTTGTTTTCCATGAAAGATGCGAGAATGCCGACGAAGTAATAAATGTCATTAACAAAATTGGCGAAATGCGTTCTGAGCTACCCTTTGATATAGATGGCGCAGTAGTTAAGATCGACCAGGTCGCATACAGAAATGATTTTCCGTCAGGCAGCAAATATTCCAGCGGTCACATAGCTTACAAGTATCCGCCGGAAGAACGCGTTATCACAATGGATGAGATCCTTGTGGACGTAGGAAGGACCGGAAAACTTACCTTTACAGGTCTTTTCCATGACAGCGAGACCGGAAAACCGGCGCGACTCTGCGGTACAAATGTATCTCGCGCGACCCTTCATAATCAGGACTATATTAATGAAATGAAGATAGGTATAGGCGGTCGATACAAACTCTTTAAGAGTGGAGAGATCATCCCGAAGCTTAATGGATGCGTGGAAGAACCGGAAACAGTTTTCAAAGCACCGGATGTTTGCCCCGTTTGCGGAGAATTACTTGAACGTGAAGAAGACACAGCAGATATCAGATGTATAAAACCTTCCTGTCCTGCACAGCTTACACGTACCATTGCATATTTCACGAGCCTTAATTGCATGAATATCATGGGTCTCGGTGATCAGCTAGTAGAAGCACTCATTACCGAAGGTTATCTGAAAAACTATGCAGATATCTATCATCTGAAGGATTACAGAGATGAGCTGATAGAAAAAGGAACTATCGGAAAGGAAAAGAATACCGATAAGCTCCTTGCAAATATCGAAAACTCGAAAAATAATGAACCTGCACGTCTTTTAACTGCGCTTGGTATCAGAAATGTAGGTCAAAGAACAGCAAAGACTATCATGCAGCACTTTAAGAGTATTGATGAGCTCATGGCTGCGTCTGAAGAACAGCTGCAGGAAATTCCGGATGTAGGCGCCACAACCGCAAACGATATTGTTCACTTTTTTGCAAATGAGGCAAATAAGAAAGTGATCGAGGAGTTCCGTGAAGCAGGACTTACAATGGAAAATCCTGAACAAGAAGAAAATGGAACTGCACTTAGCGGATTAACGATCGTAGTTACCGGAACACTTCCAACTCTTGGACGAAAAGAAGCTGCTGAACTTATCGAGAAGAACGGTGGTAAATGTACAGGCAGCGTTTCTAAGAAAACAAGCTATCTGGTTGCAGGAGAAGCTGCCGGAAGCAAGCTCGATAAAGCTCAGGCACTGGGAATACCCGTAATTACAGAAGAAGAACTTCTAAAAATGATCGAAAAATTATAATTTTTCTCCGACGTGTCCGATATATAAGTTATCAGGGGGTACAAGTATCTTATATAGGGGTATCGTCTATGAGAAATATTAATGTCAGATTGAAAATGATCATCATGGTTGGGATTTCTGCGTTTGGTATGTTGCTCATCATATTTATGGCGCTCTTTTCCATAATGGAATTGGATAAAATTTCAACCAACAGACTTAGTGAGGCCATACGAGCGGATTATGACCAGCGGATAAAAGAGCAGGTTGAGAATGCGTCATCGATGGTGGATGGTGTAATGATGATGGCTGAGAATGGGGACGCAACCAGGGATGAAGCGTTGTATTTTGCAGCCAGAGCATTGCGGGGGATCCGCTATGGTGAAGATGGATATTTCTGGGCGGATAAGATCGATGGAAAAAATGTGGTTTTGCTTGGTACTGAAACTGAGGGAACCATGAGACTTCATGCCAAGGATGCGGATGGTTTTGAATTTGTATCAGCGATCATAAAAGCGGCGCAGAGAGGCGGCGGATACGTCGATTACAAGTTTGCCAAGGAAGATGGAACAGTACCACTTCCAAAGCGTGCCTACAGCATGGTAAATGAGAAAACGGGATGGGTTATCGGAACAGGAAATTATGTAGATGATATTGATGCATATGTTGAAGAGCAGGTAGCAGCAATGAATAAAAGGATAAGGTTTATAGCCATGATCCTTTTAGCATCTTCAGCTTTTATGGTTATATTCACATTCCTGGTTGCACGGTGGATATCGAAATCTATAGTCATGGCATTGAGTACCAGTTTCTCATATATAGAAAAAATGGCGGGAGGAGATTTTACCACAGAGATATCCGAAGATATGCTTGAAAGAAAAGATGACTTTGGAATGCTTGCGGAAAAACTTGAGTTTTTGAAAGTTGCCGTCGGAAAAGTTATAAGAGATGTGAAATCGATGGCATCAACGGTTGAAGAGAATAATGACGTTGTTGATTCGGGATTTGAGAAAGTAAAGGTTGATATTGACGAAATATGTCAGAATATAGAAAATCTGTCGGCAGTATTTACAGAAACAGCTGCATCAATGGATCAGTTCACGGAATTTGCCATAACTGTCGGGAAGTGTACGGAAGAACTATCTGAGGAAATGAAGAGAGCTACTGAGAAGATATTGAAGCTTCATAAAAAAGTTGCTGATGACCGTACGGCAGTTTTCAAGAATGGCATGGTTGATCTCGTAAATGACAGAAAAGCATCGAGAGACCGGCAGGAATATCTGCATGAGAGTGAAGACTACGAAAATTATGTAGATTCTGTTCTTTCAGAGCTTGAGATGATGTCGGCGGAACTTAATGAGGATATGGAATCGCTCATGGCATCTATCGGTCAGATCAGTGATGTAAGCGGTCAGGGATCTATAGGTGTAGATAGTATAGAAGACAGCATCCTGGCGATCAGAGCTAAAATAGAAAATCTTGAAAAGGCATTTAAGGATACTGAGGAGATGGTTTTTGAACTTGACTATGAGGTTGCCAAATTCGCAGTACGAAATGAATGAGCAATAGGGATAATGATATGAACAGCGAAGTGTTTAAAACAGACACTTTGCTGTTTTTTGCGTTTTTGCCGATAATTCGGCAAAATTCAGTACTTATTATATGAGCTTTACGGACAATTTTTTGTATCTGATAAAATGCTGTATACTTTAAACGATGTTGTTGAAAAGGCTTATAAAATCGTTTAAAGTTTCTTTTGAGGTTATGCAAATATCCATAAGATGCGTATTGCGTTTGTATTAAAAATTGTACAAACTGATTAAAAACAGTCATACGAGAATCAAGGGTAGGATAACGATTAAACCGAATAATGTCGGTTGGGTTAGAGGTGATTCAAGATAAAAAGCAGACTGTTAAAAGAGAAAAAAGACAACGCTGTCAGAGGCGAGCCGCGAAATGCGGACGACATAAAAAAGCAGATCGCGCGCGTGACGGAGATTGGGGAGTTTTCGGATCGCGATCCTGTGTGGAGACTTAATGAAAGTTTCCGACAGAGCTTTGAGCTTTCGGGACGAGAAAGAACCGAAGACTTAGCAAAGGGAAAAGCGCAGGATAAAACGCAGGGTAAGGAAGACACTTATAAGGGGGAATCAGATCTTAGGACCGATTCCGGTAATTCAAATCAGCAAAAAACAGATTTTTCAAATGAATATGTGCCTCGTAAGGGCGGAGAAGAAGAAACGCATCTGAAAAAGTTTTCAGATATGGCTTTTCAAAGAGGTGGATTATCGTCTGCAATCATGAACGGGACGAGTAAAGCCATGTTTTTTTCATGTCTAAACAGGTCGGTGGAGACACCGGATGTAAAGATGAACAGAGAGCGTAAACTCTTTCAGCAAAGCTCAAAGCATCGAAACATACCCGGTACGACCAGAGCAAAGGTCATCACTAATCCCGGATTCGAACAGAGTGCGGTAGGTGTTGTGGTGGACAGCATACGTGATGCTCGCTATACCATGAAGCACATGGAAGACATCGCAAAGGGAAAGATGGGACCGGATGGCATGGAAACCATGCGAAAACAGTATCCGTTTCTTACAGATGACAGAGAAAAAGACCTTCTTCAAAAGTATAAGGATCAGTTAGGAAAAGCTTCGTCAAATGATCAAAAAAATGCACTTAACGCAGGAATCCTGAAACTGGAACATATAATTGAGAAGAAAGCTCAGATGAAAAAGCAGTTTCTGGAACATCTACGAAACCTTCAGGACAATGCGAGAAAAGCAGAAAAGATGTTTATGTCAGAGGATTTTCTGTCAGAACTGCAAAACGAAAGCGAAAAAATGTCCACAGAGGACATACCGCCGGACAACAATGATGCGACGGATGAGAACTCTGAGAATAGCATAGAAGATAATGACTTCGGAGATGAGACAGAAGAATGAAGACTGATTCCGAAAGCAGCAGTAAAGTCGAAAAGAGCCGTTCAGATGCGGATAAAGGCAAGATACAAAAACAGCAAATTCAGGAACAACGTGCTTCACAGTTCAATTTGCAGGAACTGCTTTCAGAATTAAGTGCTTCGCCGTGGCTTATAAGATATCTGCCTGCCGACACGTTGGAGATTCTTTCTGAATCCATTGGAAATCAAAGGCTTCAGGAAATACTTGGCGGCGGAGGAAATACAGAGCTTATATCCTGGAATTTTTCTACAGAACATGAGGAGAATACTGTAAATGATATTTCAACTGAAGCACCCGAACTCGTCGAACTGGCAGAGTAGTGATGCAGATAAGGAACTGAAATATCTATTTGAATATAATTCATACACTTATATGGGAGAAAACGGGCACTACAGCCTGCAGTTCCGTGACAGAGGACATGTATGGACTACGGAATTTGAAGTGATAAATGACAGGGTTATGATATGGGGTATTTATCCATTCAGGTGTATGGATCAGAATTACGGAAATGAATTTTGCAATTCCGTAAATTTACAATCGGTCATGGGGGCTTTTGTGTTGTATAAAGCTCATTTGACATATCGCACTTCTGCAGATCTTTTTGATGCTTTTAGTTCTATGGAGAGCCTGGCGCGCGCGATCGAGTATAACGCGAGTGTGATGGTTCATTTTTGGAACAGGGCGTCGGAAGCCTCAAAATGCAGATAAACATGTTACCCATTGGGAAGGAGGATTGTTCCCTTAAACGCTAAGGGAGCAGAAAGAGAATGGCAGAGTATTTACATCCGGGCGTATATACGGAAGAATACGACTCCGGCGCAGTGCCGATGCAAGGCGTCAGCACAAGCACAGCAGGGTTTATCGGACTTGCAGAACGCGGTACAGTGGTTGGAGCTCCGCAGTTTGTGACCAGCTTTGCTGATTACAAGAGAATTTATGGAGGATATTTAAGTGATGCCAGATATGGCGATGCAAGATTCCTTCCATACGCTGTAGAGCAGTTTTTCCTGAATGGTGGTTCCAGAGCATACATCATGAGAGTAGCTCCTGATGATGCAAAGGCATCAGCCGGAGATCTCGGCGTGCTTCATGCTGAGGCAGCTAACCCCGGTGAGTGGGGTAACCGCATCAAGATCACTGCTGTTCCGTCGTCAAAGGCAAAGACACAAGTTTTCTCTGCTACAGGTGCAGACCTCACCGTAAAGAATCCTGACGGATTCAATGCAGGTGATGTAGTAGAGCTCTTTGACGGAAACAAGAAAGCGTATGCAACAGTTAAGTCAGTTATGGACAAGACTGTTACTTTGGAAGCAGCTCCGACTGTTGATGTAGCAGACAAAGCTATCGTTACTCAGAAGTATATCCGTACCTGTGAAGTAACGGTAACCGTAAAGATTGATGATACAGAAGAAACATTTGCAGATGTTTCCCTTAATCCTTTCGCAGCTAACTACATCGGAATCCGTGCAGAGAAGTCCGAGATCGTTAGCTTTAGTGTAAAGGCAGCGGGAGCAGCAGCTCCGGCACCTGCACCTGAGAAGGGCAAGGATGGCAAAGATGGTAAGGACAGCAAGCCTGCACCGGCACCGGCTTCCGGCGGCGCTAATCCTTCACCTATCGCACAGCTTGGCGGCAATGACGCAGCTGTTTCCATCACATTGTCAGGCGGATCTGACGGCTCAACAGGAAAGATCACTCCTGATGTATATGTAGGTGCTGATAATGGTCCGGGCAAACGTACAGGTTTGCAGGCATTTATCGAGAATAACAATGTATCCATCATGGCAATCCCGGGTGTCACAGATCCTACAGTTCAGTCAACACTGATCGCTTTCTGTGAGAATAAGACCAGCTGCTTTGCTATTCTGGATATTCCTATCGACAAGAAGAAGGTTGATGAGATCTCTGCTTTCCGTGATATGTATGACAGCACCTATGCTGCTATTTATCATCCATGGCTTGAGATGCTCGATCCGCTGCTTAAGCGCACAGCTTATTTCCCTCCGTCCGGCGCTATGGCAGGTATTTATGCAAGAGTTGACACTGACAGAGGTGTTCATAAGGCTCCTGCAAATGAAACAGTTTCCGGATGCACAGGTCTTTCCTGCAACTACAATGATGCTGAACAGGATATCCTGAATCCTATCGGTGTAAACCTTATCCGTGCATTCACGGGACGTGGAATCCGTGTATGGGGCGCAAGGACACTGAGCTCCAATGGACTCTGGAAGTACATAAACGTAAGACGTCTCTTCATTTATGTAGAGCAGTCCATAAAGAACAATACAAACTGGGTTGTATTTGAGCCAAATTCCGAGGTGCTCTGGTCCAGAGTTACAAGGACGATCCAGTCATTCCTGGCAACGTGCTGGAGAGATGGAGCACTTGCAGGAACAGCACCTGAGCAGGCTTACTTCGTAGAGTGCGGACCTACGACAATGACACAGGATGATATTGATAACGGCAGACTTATCTGCAACATCGGAATCGCACCTGTAAAACCTGCTGAATTTGTAATCTTCCGCATTACTCAGAAGACAGCATCTGAATAAAAATAGGAAAGGAAATGAGGGATTAAACGATGGCTATTAATTATCCGTATAGAGTCTTTCGGTACCAGGTAGAAATCGATGGCATTGCTCGTGCAAGTTTCTCCGAGGTATCCGGAATGAATCTCGCAACTGCAGTCGTTGAATACCGTGAAGGCGACGACTTAAGGAATACACCACGTAAACTGCCGGGACTTACAACTTTCGGCAATATTACACTCCGTTGGGGTACTACAACTGACGTAGACTTCCTGGACTGGGTTCATTCGGTAGCTCCGAATAATGAAGCAGGACCGGTAGGTCTGGTTCGTCATGATATTGTGATCACACTGTTTGATGATGCCGGCGGCGCAAATGGTCCGGTCTGGACTCTTATCAATGCATGGCCGGTAGGCTACAACATTCCGGATCTTTCCGGTCTTGGTAATGAAGTGGCTATCGAGTCACTTGAAATCTGCCATGAGGGTATCTGGAAAACAACTGCAGGCGCTGCTGCCGGAACACCTTCACCGATCTGACGATAGTGCGCTGAATAATCACAATGGGGCGCAGTTAAACTGCGCCCTGTTCTGACATTTATTATGACAGAGGCAAAAGTAAAAAATCTGACTGTGCTTGCACAATGGGGAGAGTACAAATGCAGACTGAATTTGAATTTGAGCTTCCGAAAGGATATGTCGATCCGTCGGGAGAGGTACATAAAACAGGAAAAATGAGACTTGCAACGGCAGCAGACGAGATACTGCCGCTAAGGGATCCGAGAGTACAGGCAAATTCTTCATATTTAACGATCATATTACTTTCAAGAGTGATCACACAGCTCGGAACACTTCCGAAGGTGTCAAATCAGATAATCGAGAATCTGTTTACGATGGATCTTGCATATCTGCAGGATTTTTATCAGAGGATAAACATGAAGGAGATGCCTTCATATAAAGTAACCTGTCCGGAGTGCGGAAAAGAGTTTGAGGTTCCGCTGGATTTTTTATTGAATCAGGGCTTGTAAGCTATCCACCTGACAGGCTCTATGAAGAGATGGCATTTCTCGCATATTATCTGCACTGGAATCAGGATGATCTCATGAATATGGATCATAGGGAAAGGCGCAGATGGTGCAGAGAGATATCGCTCATCAACAGAAAACTTAGTGGAGAAGATAAAAACAGGATTGAATTTAAGTAAGGGTTAAAATATGCCAGATGCAGAACTTTTGCGTTCCTTTAGATTTAGAGTGACGCTTAGCGGAGAAGGATATACAAAGGATGGAGAGAGCGAGCCGGAGGACGCTGCTTTTTCCGAATGTTCCGGTATAAGGGTTGTGAATCATGTTCTCCGTATGCGAAGCGGAGCTGATGAACGCGGAGCGCAGGGAGTAGTTCCGGCTACGGTTGAGTACAGCAATCTGACGTTGACTCGCGGAGTTACATTCGGCAACCGGTTCCTTGACTGGGTATTTAGCTGTTTTCCTACATTCGAGGGAGGCGCAAATGAAAAAAAGGCAGTCAGGAAGACAATACATATAGTTGTCCTTACGGAAGAAGGTAAGGAAGGCGTGGCCTGGGATCTTTACGGCGCTTATCCGGTTTCTTATTCCTTGGGAAATATGAGTTCATTAAATAGCGGAGTACTTATGGAATCGATCGAATTTGCTTATTCGGGGTTTGAAAGACGTGCTCCGGGTGAAGAGGAATTAAAAAAGAAATTGGCTAGTAATAATACTTGAGGGATAGGATATGCAGGAACAGAAAGTAACTGAAAAATATGTTTCCGGTGCCTATTTTGAAGTTTCGTTTGGAGTTATTGGAGGTATTGTCGGAGCTTTATCGGGGCTAAGCGGCAGATTTACTTCAGTAAGCGGTTTGGGAATGGAAGTCAGCTATCAGACCTATTACGAGGGTGGATCAATGGCACCGAATTTTCTGCTGGATAAAGGTGTACCACAGAGACTGGTACTGGAACAGGGAACGGTGACAGATACAGACTCATTTGCCATGTGGATGAAGCTCGTAAATTCCGGAATGAGTATCTCGATGGACGGAGAAATAACCCTGAAGGATGCAGCAGGCAGAAAAGTCAGGTCCTGGAGCATAAACAGTGCGGTCCTTGTAAGTTACAGCGGACCTGTACTAAACAGTAACTCGCCATCGTTGGCTGTTAGCAGAATAGAATTCATGTATGGAGGCTGCACTTGAGAGAAGACGGTTCTATCGCAATGACAAAATTAAATATGTCAGTGGTCGACAGGAATCGTCTTATTAGTCCTGAGGCACTGCTCGTGGAGAGCTTTACACAGCAGATACTGGACAGAGTAAGGGGGAATCAGAACTTTTTTCCATATGAGGAACTTGAGTTTCTAGATGAGTCTCAGGATGAAGAAAATAAAAGTGAAGCCGTTACAGAGATCAATCTGAGCTACGATCTGACTTTTGAGATGGTCGAAGCTCATCTCCATGCGCTTGAAAATGAAGCAGGAAAGCTCACTCACGAAGCGCAGGAAATCCTTAGCAGAGCGGATATGGTTATCCGCGAAAGTGAAAAGAACAGTAAGAGCGGAATAAGTAGTAAAGACAGCATAGATAAGACTGCTTATATAGAGCGACTTAATGAAGTTTCAAAAGAACGGCTTCGTCTGATCCATGAAAGACAGAAAGTCATTGAATCAGAAAAACGCATACTTGAGAGAAGCCGGACAAATCTTGAGAATAATTCAAGGTACAGCATTTCGCCTTCGGTAAAAAGAATACTGGAATATAAAAAAGCGGAGGAGAAAAGAACCGGAGGAAGAAATAATGAGAGTAATACTGGAAATAACAGAACTTTAGATAATTCCAAGAGTTCAGTAAAAAATATAACTAACGATGATACATATAATAATGTATCAGTAAGTGATAGAAAAATTGATAATACCTCTGCAATTCACAGAGATGAAGTACAGAGGATCAACCTGAGTTCGTCAGGTGATGAGCAAAAAAATGCAGATTCAGTAATCCCCGGAGATGGAAGAAAAGGTATTTCAATCGGAAATGAACTGAAACCAGAAGTAAGAGATATTACCGGAACCACTCCGTCAGAGTATTTCGATGATAAGAAAAACGCAACTGTTTCGTTAGGGTATTCTCATGAGAAAAAAAATGTAACGGTTCCATTAGAGAATATTCATGAGCTGAATAGCGGAATAACTTCGACAGACATCTCGTTTGAAACAAAGAAGGAATCGTTCCCGGCTGAATTTTCGCATGAAATGCAGACGGTAACTAATCCGTTAGAAATCTCGAATGAAATGCAGACGGTAACTAATCCGTTAGAAATCTCGAATGAAATGCAAACGGTGATCGATGCGTCATCAGAATTGTCTCCCGAAATGTTGGCAGCATACTCACCGGAAGAACTGATAAATCTTGAGATACAAAATCTTTCGCAGGATGATGGATTAAGTGTAAAACGTGGCGAAAGTAGAAATACTGAAATAGATAGAAAAAGTCACGGAAACGCTTTGAGAGGCTC
>CAMVTN010000012.1 GCA_947170415.1 uncultured Lachnospiraceae bacterium
AGCATATTGCCGTCTACGATGATGCCACCGCCGACTCCTGTTCCGAGAGTTACCATTACAACGTCCTTACAGCCTTTTCCGCTGCCGACCCATGCCTCTCCGAGTGCTGCGACATTCGCATCGTTTCCTGCCTTGACCTTCATTCCATTGAGTAGTTTTGACAGTTCATCTGCTACATTAAATGTATTTTCCCAATGAAGATTAACTGCCTTGCGGATAACACCATCTGAATCTACCGGTCCCGGAAGTCCGATACCTGCTCCGACTACATCATCGTCAGAAAGATTCTTCTCTTCCTTCTTCTTTAATACAGACTTTGCAATGTCCGGAAGGATATCCTTTCCACCGTTATCTGAACGAGTGGGGATAGACCACTTTTCAACGAGCTCGCCTTCAACTGTAAAAAGTCCGAGCTTTACGGATGTTCCGCCTACATCAATACCGAATGCATACTTTCCCATAACTTAAATCATTCCTCCTCGCGGCGTTTCTGCAGGTTGTCCTGCACTCTCTTATAGAGTTCCTGTGCCGCATTGTATCCCATCTTCTTCTGTCTATAGTTAACAGCTGCAGTTTCGCAGATGATCGCCAGATTTCGACCGGGACGGATAGGAATGTTGTGACATACCACTTTCTTTCCGAGGTACTCAGTATATTCTTCTTCAAGACCAAGGCGGTCATAATCCTTGTCTTTATCCCAGTCTTCCAGTCTGATAACAAGATCTATCGACTGTGTATCTTTTACGCTCATCGTACCAAACAGAGCCTTAACGTCTATAATACCAATTCCTCGGAGTTCAATAAAGTGTTTTGTTATATCCGGTGCAGATCCGATAAGAGTATCATCGCTGACTTTTCTTATCTCTACTACGTCATCGGAAATAAGACGATGTCCTCTCTTTACAAGTTCAAGGGCGGCTTCACTCTTACCGATACCGCTTTCACCCGTGATCAGAACACCTTCACCATTTACATCAACAAGGACACCGTGGATAGAAATACACGGCGCGAGCTTAACATTGAGCCAGCGGATAACTTCTGCCATGAAACCAGATGTTGACATGGATGTCTTCAGCACCGGGACGCCGTTCTGCTCTGCTATCTTTATAAAAATATCATCAGGATCAAGATCACGGCAAAAGATCACTCCGGGTACAGCACTATCAAGGAGCTTTCCGTAGATTTCCTGCTTTCTGTCGTCCGGCATCTGCTGCATATAGGTATATTCAACAAATCCAACGATTTCCAAACGTGCTGTATCATAGTGTTCAAAGAAGCCTGTAAGCTGCAGTGCCGGTCTGTTTATCTCCGGCTGTGTGATCTTTCTTCCGGTTACTTCGATCCCCGGTGTCAGATTTATCAGATTCATCTTATCGATCAGGCTTTTTAATGCCACAGTTGCCATGACAGATCCCTCCTCAATGTTCGTTTGTATTTTATATTTTTCATTGTTTCCAATTCATGATGACACGAATCCCAAATAAAAATCCTTTTTGTGCACGCACGATCGAATTTTTTGCTTTGGACCCTTTTATCATTTTATCATCTATGCTTCTCCGCTACAACGCGGAAAAAACTAGTGACTTTTCCGAAAAAAGTCTACTACTGCCTCGGCTGCGCGGGCATTCATGCCGGGTACTCCGGCAAGTTCTTCTTCCGATGCTTTTTTGATGGCATCTATTGAGCCAAATGCCTTCATCAGCGCCTTTCTCCTTGTATCACCTATACCCTGAATATCATCGAGTACTGAATGCAACTGTGCTTTTCCGTGCAGTGACCTGTGATATTCTATGGCAAATCGGTGGGTTTCGTCCTGCACTCTGGTAACAAGGCGAAATGCTTCTGAATGTGAATCTATCGGCAGTTCGACATTATTAAAGTAAATACCCCTGGTTCTGTGATGATCATCCTTTACCATTCCTGCCACGGGAATAGTGAGGCTCAGCTCACCTAAAACTTCAAGAGCAATGTTTACCTGTCCTTTTCCACCATCCATAAGGATCAGATCAGGTGCTTTCGCAAAAGAATCCGTATCTTCCGATCCTCCTGCTTCTATATACCTCCTGAATCTTCGCGTCAGTACTTCCTTCATACTTGCATAGTCATTTGGTCCGACAACTGACTTTATCCTGAATTTTCTGTAATCAGAGTGTTTTGCTTTTCCGTTCTCAAAAACGACCATGCTTCCTACAGATTCAAAGCCGCTGATATTGGAAATATCGTAGGACTCAACACGTTCTGCACTTTCTATCCCGATAAGATCCGCAAGTTCCTGTGCTGCTCCGGTAGTTCTCGCAGTTTCTTTCCTAAGTTTATCCTTATCAGTAGTGAGAACAAGCTCCGCATTTTTCTTTGCAAGACGGATAAGCCGCTCTTTCATGCCTCTCTTCGGAACCAATAGTGTAACCTTTGCGCCCCGTCTTTTCGTGAGCCACTCTTCTATAACTTCCCTGTCTTCCACATCTGTTTCCAGCATGATCTCCCGCGGAAGAAACGCTGTTCCTGAATAAAACTGCTTAACAAAATTTTCTATAACTTCGGAATCCGTTAAATCCTGCACTCCCGTCATGTAAAAATGGTCACGTCCGACCAGACGACCGTTACGCACAAAGAAAATCTGAACAACTGCTTCATCCTGATCACTGTACAGAGCAACAACATCTCTGTCCTCTGCGTCACTGCTGGTTATCTTCTGCTTCTGCGCTACAGTCTTTACGGAATTTAGGAGATCCCGCCATGTTATGGCATCTTCATACCTGAGTTCCTCAGATGCCTTCGCCATCTTTTCCTCGAGCATCTTTAATATCGGTGTATAGTTTCCATTTAGAAAATCCAGCGCACCATCAACGTTTTCCCGGTATTCCTCCGGCGTAACACACCCGGATTTACACGGTCCGGAGCACATATTAATGTGATACTTAAGGCACGGCCTCTCTTTATCTATGTCCCTCGGGAGAACTCTGTTGCAGGTTCTTAAATGATAAATCTTATTAATAAGGTCTATGGTATCCCTGACTCCCCAGGCAGATGTATAGGGTCCAAAAAACTTTGCCTTTGATCTGTCGGATCCCGTATCTCCCTGCGGCTTTCTGGTAAAAATGATCCTCGGATAATCTTCTTTTATCGTAACCTTGATATACGGATAACTCTTGTCATCCTTAAGCATCGTATTGTATCTCGGGCGATGCTTCTTTATGAGATTACTCTCAAGTACCAGTGCTTCCAGTTCCGAATCAGTGACGATATACTCAAAATAATTAATATGAGTGACCATCTTCTGTATTTTTAGACTTTTCTTATTTTTTCTAAAATAATGATGCACACGGTTAAAGAGATTTATTGCCTTTCCGACATATATGATCTCATCATTAGCCGCGTGCATTATATATACCCCCGGCTTCTTTGGAAGTTTTGCCAGGTTTTCTTCAATATCAAATTCCATGGTGATTTCCTCGCGCAAGGGGCATTCATTCGTTAATTATGGAATGCTATCCTCGAAACGTGCTTATGGTGTTCGCCTGTTATCCAGTCCACATCATCAGTGTACCACGTCATGATCTCGAGCATCTTCTTTTCCCATTTGATCGTATCTTCACGACTCTGTTCAGTCTCGGCTTTTTCCATTGTCGTATCTATCTCGTCATATCCAAAGATATATCCGCCTGCACTCCATATAGAAAAATTACTGTCCGGTCCGGGAGTCGGCTTATCTCCGCGAGCCTCTTCCAGCGCGGCATGACGACTTCTGTACTCTTCTTCCATCGTTCCCTTAAGTTTCGTCGCAAAAACTCTATGACGGATCAATTCTTTGCTATCACGAACGATACCAAAATCCTGATACATAAGGCGCATGGGCTTCCAGGGCTCAGATATCCATTTAGCGATATCCTTAAACTGATCCTCTATAACCGCCAGCGCGATCTTTTCGCTGTCGGACGGTATGATCACATCATCCGTTTCATAATACCCGAATACCAGATCTTCTATATTCCATAGACTCATATTACAGGCGCCTATCTTATCCAAAAGTTTCACGGCATCAGGCCATATCTGACCCAGTTTAGCCCGAAACTCATTAAACTTACCTTCATTGATCTTTACTGCAAATGCCTTACGATTCATGTCCCCTCCATATACCAGTGATGTTGATCAGAGTAAAAAAGTCGGAAGCTCATCGTTCACACCATAATGAGCGTTGATCCCTTTATCTTTTGCGATGGTCGCAAAAACCTGCTTATCGGTTCCGGTCACGACATGTGCTTTAACTTCTGTCTTTTTTGTAACAGTTGTCTTTTTCGCTACTTTCTTTTTTGCAGCTTTCTTTACAGTTTTTTTCTCCTCTGTCTTAACGGCCTCAGGCTGCTTTGCGCCTTCCTCCGGATTAACTGTAGCTGCCGCACGTTCAATACTGCTCTTACCAAGTGTCATCTCTCATTTCCTCCTGAAAATGTTCTGTAATATCTAACTTATCGGTAACTGTTCGTTCCGTTTATAATCTCGTTAAAATCTCATCTGTCAGTTTTCTGTACTCTTCCGCACTTCGGGCATTTCTCCTGTAGGCAGTCACCGGTTTACTGTTGTCCTGCGCCCACTCTACCATGCTGTCATTTCGGATCACTGTATCAAAAACATAAATCTCTTTCATGTCACTTAAGAATTCTTCCGTCTGACGGAAATAGTTCTTTCTGACATTAACTCTTGTAAGCACTATCCCGAGAATCCCAAGTGCCGGATTCTTTTTCTCCGCTTCTTTTATAAATGACACCATACTGGCAAGTCCGAAAAGCCCCCAGGGCGATGCTTCCACAGGGATCACCACATGATCTGTTACATGCAGCACATTTCTGTCCCATAACCCTATGGTCGGCGGTGTATCTATGACTATGTAATCATACTCGCCGGACTCTCTCACTTCAGAGATCACCTTCTCAAACACGTCTTCACGACCGCCCTTTTTGAACAGTTCCTCTTCGATCCCGCTCATCAGCATAGACGACGGAACCAGATCCAGATTTTCATATGGCGTCCTTATTATCGTATCCGACATATCTTTTTCCGAAAGGATTGCCGTGTACAAATTATTGTCACTCTGCGCAAGACTCAGTACTTCATCCTCCCCCAGAAAAGACAGTGACAGATTCATCTGCATGTCACCATCTATCATCAGGACCTTTTTCCCTTTATCAGCCAGACAATACGCCACATTAGAACAGGTCGTCGTTTTACCCGATCCCCCCTTATTATTCGCGAAGGTAATCACTTCGGTCTTCATTATCTGTCACCCTCCCCAATACATTTTTCTGTACCCATTTTAACATGACAACAGGCCGAATTGATACGTGGGTTTTCGTTTTTCCCCGTTGTGTGAAACGTCAATCCCATTCGGGACGTTTGCACTGAAAGATAAAACGCAGCGGTACTAGTGCCGCAAAAAACACGGCACAAGGACCGGCGTTTTATATTCCCCTCATTAAGATTGATCGTTCCCCACAACTCGTACTTTGAATAGTACGCCTCGAATTAACGAACGTCAGCGCGAGATGTATCACCGTACCTGAAGCATCATTTAGAGGCGTTTAGCCGGAGAATGATACACTGTCCGTATCGCTGCGCGAGCCCGTTCTAAGGGCGAGTGCTTAGCGAGACGTGACCGGGATTATTCGACGGCTGCCGAGATGCTTCATGGTACGGTGATACATCTCGCGCGTCACCATAACAAAAGAGGACGAGCAAACGCCCGCCCCCTCTGTGGTTAAGATATAAAAAGATCAATAAACATCCTTCCACTCTGCAATGTTATCAGGATCAAATTTGAAAGGAGGTCCAAGGATGATCTCAGAACCATTGTCGCCTGCATCAGTAAGAGTATAGTCACCCATATCGCCGGCTGTGAAAGTATCACCAACAGCACCTGTGATATCGCCGTTTACAAGAGCAATTGCAGAATAAGCTGCAAGTCTGCCAAGGTCGATAGGATTCCACAGGAACATGTACGGGCAGGAATGAGCATCATCAGCACCGATGTACTCAGCCATCTCGGAAGGAAGACCAAGACCTGTAAGCTTTACAGAAGAACCCTGATCCTGAAGAACCTTAGCTGCAGCAGAAACACCAACAGTAGTAGGTGCGCAGATAACCTTAAGGTCAGGATACTTGGAAAGAAGAGCCTGAGTCTGGTCTGTAGACTTCTGAGGCTCATCATCACCATACGCAACCTCAACAAGTTCAAGCTTAGAGTACTTAGAATCGCCCTCAGCAATAGACTTCATAGCATCGATCCATGCATTCTGGTTAGTAGCCTGAGAAGTAGCTGAAAGGATAGCATACTGTCCCTCGCCGCCTGTCAGATCATAAACAGCATCGAGAAGAGTCTGACCAACTTCCTGAGTACCTGCCTGATTTACAAAAGTCATACGAGAATCAGCATTAGTCTTGGAATCAAAGCCGTTAACCTTTATGCCCGCTGCCATAGCTTCCTCAAGAGTAGCCTGAAGAGCATTCTCATCATTAGCAGCAACAGAAATAGAATCAACACCCTGAGAAATAAGAGACTGAATAGCAGTGATCTGAGCATCAACCGTAGCTGCCTCAGGCTCCTTAACTACAACAGTACCGCCGGCTGCTTCAATAACCTCCTTAAAGCCCTCCTCTTCCTTTGTGTTGTATGCATTACCTGCAGACTTAACAACGATCGCAAAAGTCTTTCCGGAAGCATCAGCTCCACCTGTTGCCTGAGCAGCCGCATCTGCACCTGCCTCACTCGCTGCATCAGCTGCAGGAGCTGCCTCGCTTGCTGCCGGAGCTGCTTCACTTGCTGCCGGAGCTGATTCACTCGCTGCAGGAGCAGACTCACTTGCTGCACCTGAAGAGCCGCCGCAGCCGGACAGAAGTGCTGCTGTCATAGCTGCAGAAAGCAGTACACTTAACGCTTTTCTTTTCATAACCTTTTTTCCTCCTTTAATATCACTAACTACCTGTTTATACTCAACACCTCACCGGATGTCAGTACCGTTTCCTCATCTCGCCTGTTTAAGCTTCCGACGAGCCTTAAGATTTGCCTGGATTCCCGGGATCAATACAGCAATGATCAGCATCGCTCCAATGATAACCAGGATCAGCTGTGAATTAAGATTGATCTGTCCAAGGGCGATCCTGAGAAGAACGATGATCGCGCCTGCAATGATAGCTCCGATCAGATTTCCCTTACCGCCTGTAGTTGCTATACCTCCAAATACACACATCGCAATGACTTCCATCTCAAAGCCCTGACCTGTCGTCGTATTTGCGCCATACATGTAAGCTGTAAGGAATAATCCACAGGCACCTGCCATAAGTCCCAAAAGACTGTATGCGATAAACCTGCATTTCTGAACCTCAACACCTGCATAAAAAGCAGAAAGTTTATTAGAACCTATCGCATAAAGTTCACGGCCAAAAGTACATTTTGCAAGAACCACTGTAAAGATCACCGCTGCAATGATCACTACAAAAAGCACTACCGGAACAGGTCCGATCTTTTTAGAAAGAGGCATGATCTTCTTTGTATCATTGAAAGACACTGAACCGCCGCTTCCAAGAGAGATCTCCGCAATACCACGGTAAATGATCTGTGTTCCGAGTGTAATGATCATACTCGGGAGTTCCGGGAATCTGGTTGCAACAGCCCCGTTTACCATTCCGCAGATAAGACCAACCGCAAGGCATCCTATATAAGTAACGATTGCAGGAGCTCCTGCATTGCTTATAAAGCAGGTCATCGTAGCGCAAAGACAAACAATAGATCCAACTGAAATATCAATATCTCCAAGAACCAGAATGTAAGCCATCGGAAACATCATCAATATCTCTGCCAGATACTTTGGCATCTCTCGTAAGATATTTGTAACCGTATAACTCGGTGAAATACTTGCATTAAAAATATTAAGTAAGATTATCAGGATGAAGAGAGCACCTTCCCAGCTAAGTATCAGCTTCTTAAAGCTCACCTCCTGCTCCGCTTTAATGGAACGTCCGGATTTTCCTGCCATTACATTTCCCTCCTCTCAAGGTTCTGCTTATCGATCATTCTCTGGCTCACAACATTGACGATAACAACCACCAGAATAATGACACCCTTGACTGTGTTCTGTGCGATAGAAGGCACATTTACAAGAGGGAGAGCCTTTGCAACGATAGCAAGTATCAATGCTCCTAAGAATGTACCGACGATCGTTCCGCGTCCACCGCTCATCGATACACCACCGATAACACAGGCTGCGATAACATCCATCTCCTTACCGTACTGCATATTCGGCTGAGCAGATGCATAAATAGAAACCGAAAGCGCACCGGCAAGACCTGCCATAAGTCCCATGATGGTATATGCCGAAATAAGAACATTATCTACATTTATACCTGACACTCTGGCTGCCTCAGCATTTGAACCAACTGCATAAATCTTTCGTCCGAACTTTGTCCATTTCATGAGTACAAAGAAAAGTCCGTATACAACTATCAAAATGATGTATGGTCCTGCAGTTCCATCCTTACCAAATTTAGCAAACTGCGATACATCTTCACCGGAAGCCCAGGAGCTGTTTCCAACCACATATGCCATTCCTCTCCAGATGTACATGAAGCCCATGGTGCATATGATAGGAGCAACTTTACCCTTTGAAATAATAAGACCGTTTAAGAATCCGGCTATACATCCTATTCCCATTGCTATAAGGAACATAAGGAGTGTACTCTGAACAATATCATGCTTCTGCAGCATACCAATGGACATTCCCGAAAATGCCAGGGTAGATGTAATGGAAATATCAATGCCGGCTGTAAGCATTACGCAGAACATTCCGACCGCCATTATCATGATGATCGCATTATTTCTAAATATCTGCGCTATATTTGTCGGTGAAAAAAATGTCGGATTAAGTATCGTAACAACAACACCAAGTGCTATGAGGATGCAGAAAAGCAATGCTTCTCTGGAACCTGTTATCTTTTTGATCAGTGATTTCTGTTCCATTACTGTGCCGCCTCCTTTTTCTTATCGCTATGCTCCATTGAAAGAGAAAGGATGTGTTCCTGAGATGCTTCCTCACGGTTCAGACAGCCTGTAATGCGGCCATTGCACATAACATAGATCGTATCTGACATACCAAGGATCTCCGGCATTTCGGACGAGATCATGATTATCGCGTAACCTTTCTTTGCAAGTTCTCCCATAATGGCATAGATTTCAGCTTTAGCTCCTACGTCAACGCCCTTTGTAGGCTCATCAAGTATGATCACTTTCATATTGTCCTGAGCTAACGCTTTAGCTACGACAACCTTCTGCTGATTACCACCAGAAAGCGAACTTGCGGGATCAAATATTGAAACAGCCCCTTTATCAACTTCCTCCAGGAAATCTCTGGCCAGTTCATTTTCTTTTTTGATATCGTTAAAAAATCCCTTTGCCAGTTTCTTTTGTATAGGCAGGGTCACATTTCTGCCAAGTCCCCATGTAAGGATCAGTCCCTGTGTGGAACGGTTTTCCGGAAGCAGGATGATTCCTTCTTTCATGGCATCCGAAGGCTTTTTTATCTTCAGCTGTTTTCCGTTAAGAAAAACTTTTCCTTCGTCCGGCTTTGTAATACCACAGACCGCTTCCATAACCTCGGTACGTCCGGCACCTACAAGTCCCGTCATACCAACGATCTCTCCGGCATGGACACTTAGAGAAACGTTTTTGAAAAATCCTGTCCTGCTAAGCCCTTCTATCTTAAATATCTCTTCTCCGATCTTTACATCAGGCTTAGGGAACATATCCGTGATCTCACGACCTACCATTGCCTTAATGAGATCTGCATTAGTGATCTTATCTACATCATAAGTACCGATGTATTGTGAATCACGAAATACCGTTACGCGGCTCGCCAGCCTGTACATGTCTTCAAATCTATGAGAGATGAAGATAACAGATACACCGTCATCTCTTAATTTCTCAACGATCCTGTACAGTTCCTCAGATTCATTTGCCGTAAGTGAAGCTGTAGGCTCGTCAAGGATAACTATCTTTGCATTTGTCGAAAGCGCCTTTGCGATCTCTGTCATCTGCTGCTGTGCAACCGAGAGCGCACCCATTTCATCTGTGGACTTAAAATTCGCATGAAGTTTTGAAAGCAGTTCGTCCGCCTGGCGGTTCATCTCTTTCCACTGGATCATCCCATTCTTTATGATCTCATGACCCATGAAAATATTCTCCGCTACGGAAAGAGTGGGATAAGTCGTAGGATGCTGATACACTGCTGCAATACCTGCTTTGGATGCATCTTTCGGTCCCTTAAAATGTACCTCTTCTCCTTCGAGATACATATGCCCTTCTTCTGCCGCATGCACACCGGTGATAACCTTTATGAATGTGGATTTACCCGCACCGTTTTCTCCCATCAGCGCATGGATCTCACCGCGTTTCAGCTGGAACTGCACACGATTAAGCGCTTTAACACCAGGGAATATCTTCGTAATATCTTTAAGTTCAAGAATGTATTCCGAATCTGACATCACTTTCTCCAATCCATTATTTTTCCCATTTATTACCTGTCCATAGTCATATTATTAAGCATGTTACACAACAATAAAATCGTAATATATTTTGATAGGGGTAAAATTTTATGATAGTATACGAAAAGAAGGTAATTTTTAAGTAATTATGGAGACATGTTGTATATGAAGATACTTATTGCAGATGATGAAATACTGACCCGTGAAGGGTTAAAAAAGACCATCGACTGGTCACGTCTTGGTATCACCGAGATATTGGAATCCGACGATGGTCTGAATGCTCTCGACACGGCTAAGCGTGAACATCCTGACATTATTTTGAGCGATATCCGGATGCCTCGTCTGAACGGATTAGAGCTGGCCCACGAGCTCCGAAAGATCCTGCCTGATATAAGTATCATATTTATGAGTGGTTTTTCTGATCGAGAATATCTAAAAGCCGCTATCCGGCTAAAAGCCGTGAGTTATGTGGAAAAACCTGTAAACATCTCCGAAATAGAGGATGCTATTTTGGAAGCTGCTGAAAACAATCTGGCTTTTCACCGCTCCCAGCAAACCCTTCAGCGAGATATGCTGGCACAGGCAGGCCGCCTTGCGTTATGGATGACATTTCCTCCGGGACAGGCCGGAGATTTTTCCGATTCCATGCTTCAAGATGCAGATCCATCTCTCCGTTCTGACATGTATTTCGTGTGCTTTATCGTAAAATTTTCTGCGCCGACAGAAACAATTCCGGAGTCCATGCGTCAGAGATTTCTGGCGCCTTTTGATGCTGTTCTCTCCTCCATGCATATGTCCGAACTTCATGTGGAAAAACACGATATTTATCTCGTGATCCACGTTTACAGCGTGATAAAACCCGGTGACACAGCGATCCGGCGTATTTGTCATTCATTGGAAAACTGCCTGGCGGACCTTCCTCACTTTTTTATCTCAGTCGGGTCCGTAGTCTCGGGAATCGAAAATGCTTATCGTTCCTATAACGCTGCCGTAATACTGATGCAGAGCAGCTTCTTTTCTGACTGGGACACCTGCCTTTTTAGCGAAACAGACGTTGTCTCAGATCCGGCTTTTAAACCTGATTCCGCTGCATCATACCGCGACATCCTTTTGACAGGTGACGCTGACCGGATCCATAAATTTGAGGATCAGCTCTTTAATTCCTTTAAAAACAGCCGCAAACTCCTGCCAAATCAGGTTAAGGACATCTATTACCAGATGTTTCTCTCTATAGTTTATATCTGCCGCACACAAAATCTGCATCAGGACTCTCTCATCCCTCTAAACGAGTCAATGATGGAGCATATACAGGGCTGTGGTACACTCAGGGAATTAGCAGAGCTTCTCCGCACAAAGTCCGACGAATATCTTCATCTCATTAAGACGAAAGAACCTGAAAATCCGGTTATCATTTCGATACGGGATTTTATACATAAAAATATTGCCCGGGAGAATCTGTCTGTAAAAGAGATCGGCGAATACGTCCATCTGACTTCAACCTATGTATGTACAGTTTTTCGTAATGAGACAGGCACTACCCTTAACCAGTACATTACTCAGGTTCGCATGGAGCAGGCCAAGAAACTGCTTTCAGAAACCACGCTTTCGATTTCAGATATTTCCACCCGTGTCGGGTATTCCGACGGTAATTATTTTGGAAAGTCTTTTAAGAAATATTCCGGGCGGACTCCGTCCGAATATAGAGAGAAGGCTTCCATATGATACGGTATCTCAGGCGCTTTCTTCACCACTTTAACTACGACGTTCCGATATCCAGAAAGCTCCATGCCATAACGCTCCTCCTGATCCTGCTTCCGACCATCGCCGTGACAGCGCTTCTCTATGGGCAGATAAATCAGTTGATCGTCACAGTCACCATTGAAAGTGAAAAGAAG
Organism: uncultured Lachnospiraceae bacterium; assembly: GCA_947170415.1. Lineage (GTDB taxonomy): Bacteria > Bacillota > Clostridia > Lachnospirales > Lachnospiraceae > NK4A144. The sequence goes on from CAMVTN010000012.1 coordinate 12,423, forward strand.
GTTTCCGAACAGACTGTAAATACTATCGATACAAATATCCAGACAGTAAAAAATGTGTCCGGAATCCTGGCAAATGATTCTTACATGAGAGAAATCGTTAAGCATCCGGCTTTCTCTCATATTTCTCATGTTAAAAATCCTGAACAGCTCACTGATTCCTTTGTTAATTCTATCGAATCCTGTATCGATGGTACTTTGATAAAGGATATCCGCATTTATCTGGATACTCCTTATAAAGACCTTTACAAAGGTTCTTCTGATCACAATTTTTTCCAATCCATGAAAAATGTGCGTGGAATCTACTGGTCAGGCATAATGGGGGCCATTTCGGACGATACTCTTTTTTGCCCGTCTTTCTATCTGTCTCAGCACGAGATCCGTGAGTATGCTGATCTGGCATATGTTAAGCGCATACGTTATGCAGGTACCGGTTACGATGAAGCTACCGCTGCCTACCTTGTTATCTATTTTTCATCCGATCCGCTTACTCTTGCACTAATGCCTTCCGAGGATCAGTCACAGGCTGTTAACTATATCGTTAACGAGCGTGAGAATATCGTTGCGAGCTCTAACAGAAAGCTTTCTGCCATGTACTTCATGAATCACACAAATCTCGATCGTCTCATTGGTAAAGAGGACACCTTTGTGAGAAGGCATGTACTCGGACGACAGGTTTATACGAGCTACTATTCTATAGAAGGTACTGACTGGAAGCTGGTTTCTATCATCCCTGCGTCTCCTCTAATGCGCCACGGTCAGATCATGATCATGGAATACATCGGTATATATGCGCTGGCTCTGATCATTGCGCTCGGTATCTCGGGTTTTATTTCCAGATCCATTTCTGAACGTTTGGAAAACGTAGTACACAAAATGGAACGTACTCACCATACTAAAGTCCACAAATTAAAGGATGCTGAGGGCATGGATGAAATTGGTGATTTTGTGATCACCTACAACCACATGGCTGATCAGATAAACCAGCTCATAGAACGCCAGACGGAAGCTGCCGAGAAGCTGAAAACCTCTGAATTTAATGCTCTACAGGCCCAGATCAATCCGCATTTTCTCTATAACACGCTGGACATGATAAACTGGATGGCTCTTGAGGGAGAGACAGATAAGGTTAGTGATGCGATCCGCTCACTTTCAAAGTTCTACAAGCTTACCCTCTCAAGAAAAAACACCATTGATTCCATAGAGAGAGAGCTCGAGCATGTTTCTCTATACGTCAAACTCCAAAATATGCGTTTTTCTGACAGGATCGAATTTATCGCAGATGTGCCGGACACGCTTATGGATTATGAGATTCCCAAACTAACTTTCCAGCCGATAGTTGAAAATGCTATCCTGCATGGGATTTTTGAAAAAGAAGATAAGTCAGGTACTATCGTCATTACAGCCTGGGAAGAGGACGGCGATATTGTTTTTCTGATTTCGGATGATGGTGTCGGAATGGACAAGGATACCTGTGAGCATCTGCTTGATGACAGAAAGATCTTTATTCCCAAAAATAAGGGAAGCAGCATCGGTATCTACAATACTCATCAACGTTTAAAGTTACTCTACGGAAAGTCTTATGGACTGCATTATGAAAGTACCTTGGGCGAAGGCACGGAAGTTACTGTGCGCATACCGGCAATTAGACTTTAGAGATTTTTTACAAAAAGTAACGACCGCCCGAAGGGCGGTCTGATTTTCTCTCTTACCAAAAACTCCCGATACAAGGCAGTATTCATACCTTATATCAGGAGTTGATCATCCCAAGTTATTCTATTGTCTTTAACTGGCGTTCAGCTTACAGATTCTTCTGGAGTTCCATCACGGCCTGAAGCGACATTTCTGTAGCAGTTGCAACATATTCAGGTGTGCTTCCGGATTTGAGTAAGTTCCTTGCAATGTTCTCTGATACACGCTTTGTTACAATTGTTGTATTCTCCGCAACATTAGCAGCTATCGCATCCAGTTTTTCCTGTTCTATTATCTGCTCTACTTGTGTCTTCATAAGCATCCTCCTTATCTTTTCTGCAAAAGGTTTTAATATCACCTTATCGCAAAAAACAAGTAATCCCTTTAATACAAAAACTCTTTGACGTTCATCGTCGATATTGTCCAAAAGATATATAACATAATAATCACAAACTGTCAGCCCGCGAGGAGAGGTCACATCATACTAAGCGGACGATTCGAGCCGTAGGCAGAAGCGCGAGCATAGCTCAGGTGCGAGAGGCACTGTCTGAGGGTACTTTGGGCATCGCGCGGAGCGCATGAGCACAAAGTGCCCGAGTTGCCGAAGCACCTGACGATAGGCAGCGCAGCGCTTCAACAGAGGCGATGTGTCCGCGTGTATGATGTGACCTCTCCACGCGGGCGTCACTATCTCTCACAAACAAGTTACGCTAGGCTCGATAAGACCTCGCCAAGCGAACTTGCATAGCACGCACTAAGCTCGAAAATACCTCGCTAAGTGCTCCGCATAATTAAGATTTTAGCATATTATAGCCAATATATGTGCTATAATATGCTAAAACATAATTCAAAATGATGGTTTCAGCAGATTATAGGTGAATTACGAATGAAAATTATTGGAAGAAAAAGAGAACAGGATATTATTTCAAGATGCCTCGAATCCAGGAGACCGGAATTTATGGTAGTGTTTGGTCGCCGTCGTGTTGGAAAAACTTTTTTGATCCGAGAATTTTTTAATGACCATTTTTCATTTTATACTACCGGAATTCCAGACGAAAAGACGCGTAACCAACTAAAGGCTTTTAATGAGTCGCTGTCAATTTATGGAGATGAAACAGGTACTATTCCAAGGGACTGGTTTGAGGCATTCCGTCGTCTCCGAAAAATATTGGAAAACGGACAGGTCTACCGCGATTATTCAAGTGGGAAAAGAATCGTATTCCTGGATGAAGTTCCGTGGATGGATACTGCCAGATCTGATTTTAAGTCTGCATTTGATTTTTTCTGGAATAGTTGGGGGTCTACGCAGGAAGACTTGTTATTGATTGTTTGTGGTTCTGCGACATCGTGGATTATCAATAATATTTTGAATGATAAGGGCGGATTTCATAACAGAATTACAAAGCAGATGCAAATAGAGCCTTTCAACCTTGGAGAGTGTGAGCAATATTATGAAAGTAATAATATTGTCCTAAGCCGAGATAAGATAATAGAGAGCTACATGATCTTTGGCGGTATACCATATTATCTAAATCTGTATGACAGAAGACTCAGCCTGGCACAGAATGTAGACAGTTTGATATTTGACGATAGAGGCGATCTGCATAATGAATATTATCAGCTATTCAGATCATTGTTCAAAAAACCTGATAATCACATCAAGATCATAGAAACAATGGCGGAAGTGAAGCGAGGGATTCAAAGAACGGATCTTGCAAAAAAATCCGGTGTTCCAGATGGAGAGGGGCTTACAAAAGCGCTTAGGGAGCTGGAACAGTGCGGTTTTATAAGGCACTACAATAATATCTCCTCTCGTAAGAATGGTGGTCTTTATCAAGTGATCGATCCTTTTATCCTTTATTGCCTTTACTTTATTCGTGATGAACGAACAAAATCTTGGCAAGCTTTTATAAAGTCTCCTGACTATTACGCATGGAGAGGAAATTCCTTTGAAATGGTCTGCCTTGCACATATCCCACAGATTAAATCTGCACTTGGAATATCCGGTGTGGAAAGCTCGGAATATTCCTGGAAAAGTAAGCAAAAAGATAATGGAGCGCAGATCGATCTACTGATTGACAGAAAAGACGATGTGATAAATCTTTGTGAAATGAAATGTACTGACAAAGAATTTGAAATAAACAGGAAATACAGAGACAATCTTATTAATAAAGTCGAGACTTTCAGGAACGAGGTCAAACCTAAAAAAGCTATACATATCACTATGATCACATCTAATGGTTTGAAACATAACGAATATTCGGATGTAGTTCAAAATATTGTGGATCCTAAATGTCTCTTTGTTCAGTTTTAGCTATGTGTAACCAGCCCACGAGGAGAGGTCACATCATACTAAGCGGACGATTCGAGCCGGAGGCAGAAGCGCGAGCATAGCTCAGGTGCGAGAGGCACTGTCTGAGGGCACTTTGGGCATCGCGCGGAGCGCATAGGCACAAAGTGCCCGAGTTGCCGAAGCACCTGACGATAGGCAGCGCAGCGCTTCAACAGAGGCGATGTGTCCGCGTGTATGATGTGACCTCTCAACGCGGGCGTCACCTTTTTCCAAAAACAAAGAAGCTGCCACACCATCAGATGTGACAACTTCTTTTATACAGTAATGTCTGATTAAGGGAGAATCATGACTTACTATCAAATTATTATGATAAGTCCGAATGAATCATGACTTACCTGTCTTGTGGTTGCTGACTACGTCGAATACAACGGCCAGCAGAAGAACTGCACCCTTTACAACATACTGCCACTGATCAGGAAGACCGTAGATGGACATACCCTGGTTAATAACACCGAGAAGGATAGCACCAACCATGATTCCGGGAACAGTACCGGATCCACCGTAAGCACTTGCGCCACCGATGAAGCAGGATGCGATAGCGTCCATCTCGTAGGAGTTACCCATGTTACCATCAACAGAACCGATTCTTGCTCCAACAAGGAGACCTGACAGACCAGCTAAAAGGCTCATAAGGAAGTAAGCCCAGAAGTAAACCTTTCTAGGATCGATACCGGAAAGCTTTGTAGCCTTCTCGTTACCACCAACTGCGTAGAAATAACGTCCGAAAACTGTAGAACTTGTAATGAAAGCAAATGTAAGAACAACAACAAGGATCCAAACAAGCATAACCGGAATTCCCTTGTAGTGCATGAGCTTCCATGCGTAAGCAATAACAAGAACATCGATAAGACCGATCTTAACAAGAGAACCTGCAACAGAACCAACAGCATAACCACGAGCCTTCTTGGATTTGTGGCTGACAAAAGTAGCAGCTGTGATACCGATAGCAACGATGATACCAACTACAAGAGCTGACGGGCAGTTACCCTTCTGATCTACACCCGGAATAGTGATGTAAGATGTGAAGATGTTCAGGAAATCCTTGTTCATGAAAGAAATCGTTCTGGAATCAAGTACGACTCTCGCAAGACCACGGAACAGGAACATACCTGCCAGTGTACAAATAAACGGAGGAATATGTACATAACCGATCATGTATCCGTTGAAAATACCGATCGTAGCAGCTACAAGAAGTGAGCAGGCAATAGCCACTACCGGGCTCTGTCCCAGATCCATGAGCTTTGCTGAAAGAGCAGCTGAAAGGCAGAGAGTCGAACCTACGGAAAGGTCAACGTTACCACCTGTCAGGATACAAAGCAGCATACTACATGCCATAACCAGAACGTATGCGTTCTGAAGTAACAGATTGGAAATATTCTGTGCAAGTATAAGCTTTCCACCTGTCAGAATTGTAAAGAAGATAAATACAACGACCAGAGCGATGACCATTGTATATTTTTTTATAAAAGCGGTTGCATTCATGCCTGTGCCTCCTTAGTGTCATTGCTGTTTGAAAGGATCGCACTCATGATCCTCTCCTGTGTAGCTTCCTCTGCGGAAAATTCTCCTGCCATTCTTCCTTCATTCATAACGTAGATACGATCACACATACCGAGAAGTTCAGGAAGTTCTGATGAGATCATGATAACTGCCTTACCCTCTTTAACCATGTCATTCATGATACCGTAGATCTCGTACTTCGCACCAACGTCGATACCTCTTGTAGGCTCATCGAGGATCAGGATATCCGGATCTGCAAAAAGCCATTTTGAAAGAAGAACCTTCTGCTGATTACCACCGGACAAGTTACCAACGTGCTGATCAACACTCGGAGTTTTTGTCTTCATTGCTTTCGCGTAATCCTCAGCAACTCTCTTTTCCTTAGCCGTATCTATAATTCCCCATTTGCTGGAAACCTTCTCCATCTTTGCCATCGTAGTATTCCATGCAATGGTATCACTAAGAACCAGTCCATCAGTCTTTCGGTCCTCTGTAGCATATGCAAGGCCGTGCTCGATAGCATCACGCTCATTCTTAAGGAAAACTTCCTTACCCTTAATGTACTCATGACCGCTGATACGGCTGCCATAGCTCTTACCGAAAAGACTCTTTGCCAGCTCGGTACGACCTGCACCCTGGAGACCTGAGAAACCAATGATCTCACCGGCGTGTACCTTAAAGCTTATGTTCTGATCCATACATTTCTCTGTATAGACCGGATGATAAACTGTCCAATCCTTTACTTCAAAAAGTACCTCATCACTGATGTTGTGCTCACGGGAAGGATAACGGTCTGTAAGTTCACGTCCAACCATTCCCTTGATGATCCTTTCTTCATCAATGTTATGCTCAGGATTCGGGATAGTCTCGATAGTAGAACCATCTCGAAGGACTGTGATATTATCAGCACAATAAGCAACCTCATTAAGTTTATGAGTGATGATGATACTTGTAACACCTTCCTTTTTGAAGCCAAGAAGCATGTCGAGAAGCATCTTGGAATCTTCTTCATTAAGTGAAGATGTAGGCTCATCGAGAACCAGGAGCTTAACATTCTTACTAAGCGCCTTTGCGATCTCTACAAGCTGCTGCTTACCTGTACCTATATCCTTGATAAGTACAGAAGAGGTTTCCTTCAGACCAACCCTCTGCATAGCTTCCTGAGCCTGTTTATATGTCTCATTCCAGTTAATGACGCCCATTCCGTTCCGACGCTCATTACCAAGGAACATATTTTCCGCTATTGTAAGTTCAGGAATAAGTGCCAATTCCTGATGTATAACAACTATCCCCTCTTTTTCAGAATCCTTCAGGTTTGCAAACTTGCATTCCTGTCCGTTGTAAACAACCTGTCCGGTATACTGTCCATGCGGGATCTCACCGGATAAAACCTTCATAAGAGTTGATTTACCGGCACCGTTCTCCCCAACCAGCGCATGTATCTCGCCTCTTTCTACCTTAAAATTAACATTGTTCAGAGCCTTAACACCCGGATACTCTTTTACAATGCTTTTCATTTCCAAAATATAATCAGACAAACGAATACCTCCTCGTGATGAAACCTTCTTCTGCCACGCAGCAGGTTCTTTATTACTGTACGCGATAAATCCTGTTTTTCATAAAACGAGCGGGGCACGCTGTCCCGCCCGCATTAAACTACTTCCGAACGCCGGCTCCGAATACTTATGTATTCTGACCTTTAATCCATAAGATTACTGTACAGGATGCGGATATCCATCATCACCCATTGTGTAGTAACCAGTGTCAACAAGCTCAGACTGGATGTTATCCTTTGTAACTACTGTAGGAACGAGCAGGTAAGAAGGAATAACACCTGTGCCGTTGTCATATGACTCTGTATCATATGCGCACTCAAAGCTCCATCCTGCGGAATCGATAAGACCTGCATCAGGTGTCTCACCCTTAAGGATCGCATCTGCGAGATCAAGTGTAGCAACTGCCTCGTTTGCAACTGCCTTATAAACTGTCATGCTCTGCTTTCCGTCAACAACGTTTGCGAGGTTAGCCTCGTCACCATCCTGACCTGTGATGATAACTGTGTTTGTTCCAGCATAGTCAGACTCGATAGCCTGTGTAACACCAAGTGCTGTAGAGTCGTTAGAGCAAAGAGCTACATCGAGCTGAGTTCCATCAGAGTAGTTGGAAGCCAGAATGTTCTGCATACGTGTCATAGCTGTAGCTGTATCCCACTGCTTTGTAGCAACCTGCTCAAAGGATGACTGACCTGAAGGAATTACAAGAGTTCCCTTGTCGATGTAAGGCTTCAGAGTGTCATAAGCACCGTTGAAGAAGAAGCCTGCGTTGTTATCAGCCGGATCACCTGCTGTGAACTCAATGTTATACTTCTTATCGCCTGCGTTATCGAGGTCGAGCTGATCGATAACGTACTGGCCCTGAAGCTTACCAACTGTGTAGTTATCGAAGGAAATATAGTAGCTAACTGCATCTGTGTTCATGATCAGACGGTCATAAGAAAGTACCGGTATTCCGGATTCCTTTGCCTCTGCAAGAACCTGTGAAAGAGACTCACCGTCGATAGCTGCTACAACGAGAAGGTTTACGTTATCAGCGATAAGACCTTCGATATCCTTAACCTGCTGATCGATCTTGTTATCAGAATATGTAAGCTCTACCTTGTATCCTCTTGACTTGAACTGCTCCTCAAGATAAGAACCATCACGATTCCATCTCTCAAGAGACTTGGTCGGCATTGCGATACCGATCGTCATCTCACCGTTTGCTGATGTATCTGCTGCCGGAGCTGCTTCGCTCTCTGCTGCCTCACTTGCCGGAGCTGCTGCTTCACTTGCAGGAGCTGCTGCCTCACTTGCCGGAGCTGCTGCTTCACTTGCTGCACCACCGTTTGATGCATTGCCGCCGCATCCTGTAATAAGGGATGCTACCATTGCTGCTGAAAGAATTGCACTTACGACCTTTTTCTTCATTACTTTTTCCTCCCTATTTGTATAAAGAAAAACCTTTTGCGGATTTGTCTTCGTCATATTGACCAATCATTTCCGCCGCAAATAAAGATTACCATACAGCATAACGAACGAAAACAGGAACTTTTTGCGCAACAACCACAAAAAGTGCACGTCTCGACATATGACGTGCACTTTTTGTAGCATATTTTAACAAGTGCTAGCACTTGTTTGTTATTTTTTCATTTTTTTGTACTTATGTAACCCATTACTTGGAATCCACGTGGAAATAAACGTCTTCTCTCATATGAAATCCACTGTCTATTATTATTGAATCCAGGTTATGCATATTTACACTATACGGTTCCAGTCTGACATAAGGGATATCAAAGGTTCCATCATTTACGGATAGCACATTTTCTATTTTTTCTCCCTTTGCCATCTTAACCGCACACTCTGCGGCTCTTCCTGCAAGCTCTTCGATAGGTTTATATACCGTCATAGCCTGAGTTCCTTCTGCTATCCTCTGACAACCATCCAGATCCGCATCCTGTCCGGTAACTATTACTTTACCCGCAAGTCGTTTTTCTGCCAGATACTGAATAGCACCGCCTGCCAGCGCATCATTACCGCACATTATTGCCTGGACTCCACGCATATCTTCCTCATGCGCATTTAGATAATCATAGGCCTCTTCACTTTTCCAGAAAGGAGCTGAAAAATCATCCACGACAGATATCTGATGTCCTCTTATTTCTTCATCAAAGCCCTCATTTACAAGCGAAACATTGTGGTCCTTTTCCGGTCCCGTGATCTTAAGTATCCTGCCTCCAAGAGGTAGATTTCCTATGATCGCATCCGCCATCAATTTACCAACTGTTACATTGTCAAAAGAAATATACAGATCCGTATTTGAATCCGTCACGAGTCTGTCATAGGAAATGACAGGAATATTGTGATCATGTGCTTTTTTTACTTCGTCAGAGAGAGCTGCAGAATCAACAGCGACGATCATTATCACATCTACCTTCTTTTTCTGCTCTTTCTGCTCTTCCACATCACCGTTAGCACTCTGGACATTAACATCTGCACCGAGTTCCCGTGCTCTTGATACAAAAACGTCTCTGTCACGAAGCCATCTCTCATTTATAAACGAATCAAACGTAACACCGATCTGAACCCTCTCCGTACTTTTGCTTTGTTCCGTCTGATCATTCCCGCTGACCTGAGTCTTTGCGCACCCACTAAGACCCAGTATGGACACTAACAGCACTATACAAAAAAATGCTGTCCCCCCCGTTCTTTTCATTTCTGATTTACCTCCCTGTACTCAGTAGGTGTCATTCCCGTCGTCTTCTTAAAGATCCTCGAGAAATAATTCGGATCCGTATATCCTACCGATACGCAAATCTCCTTCATAGGTCTTGAAGTATTATTCATGAGTTCCTTCGCCTTATTTATTCGTATACTCGTAAGGTACTCCATGAAATTTTCGCCTGTCTCTTCCTTGAAAAGTCTGGAGAGATAATATGCGCTGACATTTTCCTCCCGGGATATCAGATCAAGGGATATCTCGCCCTGATATTCCAGATCGATCCTGTTCCTGACTCTTGATATCAGATCATCCGACGTCTCGTCCTTCTTAGTCGCAACATCCCTGGCAGCCTGGATCATATGTACCGTAAACCAGTGCCTGAGATCCGAGAAATCCTGAAAAGCCGTGATCGTCGGCAGATAATCAGTCCTGCTGGTAAAATGATACGTCTGTCCACCGGACTCGTAAGCCTTTTTTTCTGCCAACAGCACAAATTCCAAAACCTTCAGTCTTACATCCATGATCTGTTCATGGTAGTTTTCTTCCATCCAATTAAAAAACTGTTCTGATTTCTCAGAAACAATTTCCATATTTCCCTTACCAACTCCATCGAAAAGTTCGTTTTCGATGTCGATCGGATAATCCGAATCATAGGAACATCCAACAGGAAGGTCTTCCGCATGCGCTACTCTTGACGGCGCAACACTCAGGGCTTCCAAAGCTTCTCTGTATGAATCAGCCATTTTTTCTATCGGCTTTATCCTGCCGATACCCACGCGGACTTCTGCCTCAAACCGCCCCTGCAGCCTGTCCACCATAGAACGGCATTTTTCTATCCTGTCTGTACGGAAATTGTAGTCAGATCTGTCATTATCTGCAGGCACAAAAAGCATTATCTTATTTCCCATCATGCTTCCTGTGATACAGTCCTGAAATTCCCGTATAGTTTCACGTATATTCATATACTGCTTCTGGAGACGGATTCCGGTACCTACTGCGTTGGTAAGTTTTTTTCCCTCTTCTTCAGAACCAAACTCTACAACTTCCATAAAGCCATATCCGGATTTTATATCCAGCAGATTTTTGTAGTTTTCTGTTTCTTCTGCAAAATTATCCTGAAAAAGAATCGAATAAATAAATCCGTTTTCGATAAGCGGCTGAACCGTTTCCATCTTTTCGCGTATCTCCAGGCTCCGGCTTCTGATCTTTTTTTCCTGATCCAGCTCACCCATCGCTCTCGCCAGTACGTCAAGGATCGTACGTCTGTCAAATGGCTTATTAATATAGTCCAGAGCACCCAGATTAAGCGCATCCCTCGCATAATCAAACTTATCGTACGCACTGACCACGATAAATACCACCTGAGGATTTGTCCGTCTTATCTCTCTCATGGCATCTATTCCATTGATACCGGGCATCTGTATGTCCATAAAAATGATGTCCGGGCGAAATACCTCCACCATCTCGATCACGGACCTGCCGGTCTTTGCTGACTCGATCTCACACTGATCGCCGTAATTTTTCTGTATGATCATCTTTAGGGAATCAATAACAATTCCCTCATCATCTGCAAGCAGGATCTTATACATGCAGTATCTCCTCATTCTTCACGATCTTTCGGGGCAGATCTATGATTATCTCAGTACCCTTGTCTTTACCTTCACTTCTAATATCAAAAATTCCCTTTTCGCCATAGTAAAGTTCCAATCTGGAAATAACATTACGGACACCTACACCGTTGGAATTTTTTTCCTGATCCTTCATGACATATCCGCCCTCAAGGATCCCCTTTATCTGTTCTTCCGTCATTCCTATACCATTATCCGATACAGAAATGCGTACACCGCTTTCCGTTCCTGTAACTGTGAGCCTTATATTACCCTCTCGCTCAATGCCTCTGATACCGTGATTTACCGAATTTTCCACGATCGGCTGCAGTATCATTCCCGGCATTTCAATATCCAGAGCACTTTCATCTATTTCTTTATTAAAATTGATCTCACCTGCAAATCGAACATTCAGAATATAAATATAATTATCCACCAGTGCGATCTCGTCTCTCAGCCGGCTGGTTTCAGCGCCCTTCCTGATCCGGTAACGGAAAAATGCAGCCACATTCTGCAGATATTCCTCTGTACGCTCCGCATCTTCCATCATTGCAAGCTGCGCTCCGGCATTAAGTGTATTAAAAAGAAAGTGTGGATTTATCTGCGCCTGCAAGTATTTTAGCTCCGCATCCTTAAGATGTGTCTCCATTACCAGTTCCCGTTTCTGCACGGGATCAAGGATATTTTTACTTAAAAGTGTAAGCAGAAATACGTCGATCATCGAAATGACTATAAGCATTATCATAGAGATCATCTCCAGCGCACGAAACGACTTCACAAGACCGCTGTAGCTCTGCGTATTATGCTTAAAGAGCTCGTTATTCAGACTATACAGATATGTGTTTATATACCCATAAAGAGATAGTGCCTGCTGATAAGAGATCTTATATCTTTCTACGATATTTCCGCGTCTTGCATTCACAGCTGTATCCGCGGCATTCAGATAATTTTTTGAAAGATTCCTTATATTCTCCGTGATGATGACCGAATTACCCGGCATATCCGATTCTTCCAGCACCAGAAGAAGTTTCTGAAATTCCGTTTCCTGCCTGTAATACTCTTCCATAGTATCCGTAGAACGCGTGTCCAGATACCCTCTAAGGGAATTCTGGAGGTCATCCAGCGAATCCGAAAGTGAATTTACAGTTACATTTGAATCATATATCCTGTTGATCCTGATTATCACAGAATCTATATTTATAAAAAGATACAGGTTGACCGTAAAGATTATCAGACCTGTAAGTATAAAGACCATTGTAAGTTTACTCTGCACAGAGAGTCTGTCCCAGAGCCGGGATTTCTCATTTGCCATATCCTGCCTCCGCTTCTCTCTCTGCCAGATATTCATCTATATTATCAGCATTTATAAAGGTCACATCTGCAGGCAGATAAGCATTTGCAAATCCGTCCTCCAGATATTCATCCAGCATATTTACTGAAAATTTCCCCATCTGATCTGTGTCAACCGCAACCGTAGACACAAGTATTCCTCTCTGTACAGCTGACAGTATGGAATCGTCCGCAAAAAAGCCAAAAATCTTTGTTTTTCCTACTTTATTATAATCAATGAGCGCCTGATATGCGCATGTTGTATCCAGTTCTGTGAGACACACCAAAAGATCCGGTCTTGCACCGTCATCCATAAGTAGTCCGCCTATCGATTCTTCTGCCTGAAAAGGTACAGAATCATTTACGAGCATGGTCTCCATTGTGAAGTATTTTGACTTTCCTGATTTTTCAAGTGTATCCTGGATACCGCTGTACAGGATATTCTGAGTGGAATTTACCGCATTTGATTCCATCAGGACCATTACTCTCTGTTTTTCATTCGTTACATACTTAAGTATTTCTTTAGCATAAGCAGCGCCGAGGTCATAATATCCAAGCCCCACATAGGACTGTCTCATGCTTGCAGTATTGTCTGACCCAACAGTAACAACCGGTATACCGGCTCCCACAGCTCTGTCGATCAAATTAGTCATGTCGCTTGATTCATTGGCCTCCAGGATTATCCCATCAACCTCCGCTTCTATAGCAATCTTAAGGAGCTCTGCACGACTATAGGATATATTCAGGTTTTTTCCCATGAATTCCACATAATCGTTATTCAGCATCCCTTCTTTCTCCGCCGCATTATATACCGCCTGATAAAAACTATCTGACGGATCGTTGCAGATAAAAGCATAGTGATGCGTATATTCCCTTGTGTTTTCGGTAATGCTCAAAACTTCCGCTGCCTGATACTTAAAATAAATGAGTCCGGAAACAGTTATTATTGAAAATAAGATGATCAGCCCTCCAAGGATCAGGGTTGTTCTTTTATGCGATTTCATTCTATATTCTCCCGGATCCGGATTTCATTTTTCATAATATACCTTTCTTTTTCCGGTACTATACCGTTTATCAGATATTGAAGAGCGAGCTCCACTGCCCTTTTTCCCTGTGTAAAAGGCTGCTGACAGATCGTTGCGCGGATACGGTCTTCTTTAACAAGTTTCTCAACCGAAGGAGTTCTGTCGCAGCTCACCACACAGATATCATTTCTGCCGCTTTCACTGATAGCCCTGCATACACCTATCTGACCCGCCGCGGATATGTATACGGCTGTGATCTCCGGATGCTCCCGGAGCACTCTGTCCATTTCCCTTTGCGCCATTTCATCATTGTCTTCGGTATAAAAGAGTTCTGCTATTCTTTCTTCCGGGAAGTGTTCCGCAAGCTCATCCCTAAATCCTTCTATACGTTTCAAATGTCCCAGAATAGACTCAGATCCACCGGCTATGGCTATCGTTCCCTTACCTCCTGTGATAAGTCCCAATACACCCGCAGCCGTCGCACCGCTTCGTACATAATCAGAACCCACATAGCAAAGACGTTTTGTGCCTTCTATATCTGTATTGATAGTTATAACAGCAATTCCTCTTTCATAGAGTTTATCTATAGCTGCAGCGATCCTTACATCATTTATGACATTTAATATCAAGAGATTACATTCCTGACTCAGTTCCTCGATGATATCCAGCTGTTGGATAACGCTGTACCCTCTCATAGTCCTGACTACTATACTTACACCGTAATCGGATGCTTCTTTTTCCATCCCGGATAATCCATGGAGTACTTCATCAAAAAACTCTATTCCTTCTGAGCAAAGGATCACGCCGATACGATATTTTTTCTTTTTCGCAGCGAGTGCTCTTCCTGCCCTGTTAGGAGAATAGCCAAGTTCTGCTGCGACCTTGCGGATCCGTTCTTCTGTTTCAGGATTAACATTTCCTCTGTCATTCAAAACCCTGTCTACTGTTCCTCTGGAAACGCCTGTCATCTCCGCTATCTGTTTGATGGTTACTGCCATGATATCTTCTTCCCTTTCCCCCTTAAGTTTAAGCGATATAACCTATCTTGTGCAAGTTTCCGAACATAAAACAGGCGGAGCACCATGTTTCCTGTGTCCGCCTGCGTTAGTTTCATTTATTTATGCGAAAGGATTCTCGCTCGGATAACGATCTCCTGCCGGACGGTTAAATCCAATGTCCTCAAGCGGAACTCCGAGATACTTGAATACCTCGTATGTTGCCTTTCCATAGTGGCCAAACATAACTGCTCCGTGATGAGGGAAGTTCTTCTCGATCAGGAAGTGACGATAGAAACGTCCCATCTCCGGAATAGCAAATACACCGATAGAACCAAAGGACTTAGTAGCAACCGGAAGAACTTCACCCTCTGCAACATATGCACGGATCTGTGCATCTGCAGTAGACTGCAGTCTGTAGAATGTGATCTTGCCCGGCTTGATATCGCCCTCGATAGTACCTTCGCACCAATCCTGCGGATGAGTACGAGCCATGATCCTCTGGTATGAAAGATGAGGATTGCAGAGCTGCTTTGAGCAGGTATTTCCGCAATGGAAGCCCATGAATGTATCTGTATGCTTCCAGTCATAGTCAAACTTGCCCTTGATGGACTGATCATACATGTCATCCGGTACGCTGTTGTTGATGTCGAGAAGTGTTACTTCCTGTCCACTGATGCAGGAACCGATGTACTCGGAAAGTGTTCCGTAGATATCTACCTCACAAGATACCGGTATGCCGCGTCCTGCAAGTCTGGAGTTTACATAGCAGGGAACGAAGTTAAACATATCCTGGAATGCAGGCCAGCACTTTGTTGTAAGTGCTACATACTTCTTGCAGCCCTTGTGCTCCTCAACCCAGTCAAGGAGAGTCAGCTCATACTGAGCGAGCTTCGGAAGCATCTTGTTCTCGCCGCCAAGTTCCTTTGCCATATCTGCAACAACGTCAGCGATCCTCTTATCATCTGCATGCTTCTGATAAGCTTCGAAAAGGTCAAGCTCGGATTCTTCCTCGATCTCGATATCAAGGTTGTAAAGCTGCTTGATCGGAGCATTACATGCAAGGAAGTTGCTCGGACGAGGACCAAAAGAAATGATCTTAAGGTTATCAAGACCGATCTTTACTCTTGCGATAGGAAGGAAATCATGGATCATATCAGCACACTCTGCTGCTGTTCCTACCGGATACTCAGGGATATATGCCTTGATGTTACGAAGTGCCAGATTGTAAGAAGCATTGAGCATTCCACAGTAAGCATCTCCACGGCCATCCATAAGATCTGCCTGAGACTCCTCTGCTGCTGCGCAGAACATCTTCGGTCCATCGAAGTACTTTGCGAGCATTGTCTCTGCGATCTCAGGGCCAAAGTTTCCGAGATAAACAACGAGTGAGTTACATCCAGCCTTCTTGATATCCTCAAGAGCTTCTACCATATGAAGTTCGCTCTCAACGATACAGATAGGACACTCATAAATGTCTTCTGCATCATACTTTTTCGTGTAAGCCTCAACAAGAGCCTTACGACGATTAACAGCCAGACTTTCCGGGAAGCAGTCACGTGATACTGCTACGATACCGACTTTTGCCTTTGGTACATTTGTAAACATGTCTTTCTCCTATTCCGCGTTTCCGCATTAAACTGATTAAGCCAATTATTGCTGTCAGATTGTTGTCTTTCTCAGACTTCAAGGTTTTCTCCCTTAAGTCCTATAAATACATCGCCCTGATTTCCGTCCTTATGTGCAATGAGCCATTTATTACGTGCAGTTATGAGCTTGTCTTCTCCTCCTGCCGTATGCTTTTTCTCAAGAGGATAATTTGTGTACTTCGGAAGAACGATAACTGTTCTGAATCCACTTCCATTTACTCCGCACGGTGCATAGTGAAGTGTTGTCGCAAACAGCTCAACACCCATTCCCGCAGGAAGTAAAAATGCTTCCATCTTCGATGTCTCATAGGTAAAGTCTTCCGGATCTACGTCAGCCCTTAAACCTACAAGCAGTATCATGTCTCTGGATGCTATATTGATCTCACTGTCTCTGTGATACTCAACTGCATTGAGTTTCTGATTGTGTCCGTTGCAATATCCGATCTCTATCGGCATCTCACCGTAATAGATCTCACTGAGACTCTTATATACCGGCAGTGCTTCCAGTTCCGGAATCGACGGTTCGTAAACTACGTCATCCGGCTCCGGTGTATTATCCATCGCCTGTACCAGTTCTTTCATCTCAGCTTCCGGAATGTCTGTGACGATCCTTCCATATTTCAGGAAAGCCGCGTCTGTCACTTTTTTAATTTCCATAGCCGCCTCCATTACAATACATATGAAACCGGCCCAAAAACCGTTCCCATATTTTCCCTTACCTTCTGCAATGTGCTCGCGCACCGTTTTATGTGCTCGTGCACATCATAGTGAAATTGTATATCACAAATTAGGAGATGTCAATTCTTGTTGTGCAGATTTTATTTTAAAAGTTGTATGGAGCTGGACAAGTGGTACGTTCACCAAGTGCTGCCGGCTGATTGCTCCAGAAATTATATATACGTTTTTCACTTACGCTGTGTAAATACAGCCAGCAGGTGAAAGGTTGACCTGAGGGAGCATTTGGAGGCGCTTGGGATTTAACGGATACACTGTCCGAATCGCTCCGCGAGCCCGTACTGAGGGCGAGTGGCTAGCGAGTCGTGACCGGGATTCGGGAAATCCCGCCGAGCTTCCGAACGGTCAACTTTCGACTGATGGCGTCACTACATGCTATCTAAAACACAGCCATCAGGTGAAAGGTTGACCTGAGGGAGCATTTGGAGGCGCTTGGGATTTAACGGATA
>CAMVTN010000013.1 GCA_947170415.1 uncultured Lachnospiraceae bacterium
ATCGCTTTTTTCGAAAGCCTTAGTCCATATTTTTCTACTATATTAAGTGCAACTTCACAGGTCGAACTGTCAGGGTAAGCCGGACCACTGGCGATCATATCCAGAGGATCTCCTACTATATCACTAAGTATGATCGTAAAAACTCTTGCCGGCGCACAGATTTCCGCAAATCTTCCACCCTTAACCCGACTCAGACGCTTCCTCACAGTATTCATCTCCACGATGTCCGCTCCGCAGGAAAGCATTTGTTTTGTAACGTCCTCAAGTTCAGCTAATTCTATCAAAGGATCCTCAAAAAGTGCGCTTCCGCCGCCTGACAGGAGAAATACCACAGTATCGTCTGCTCCAAGCTTTTCCACATAGGACACAACTTCTCTTGTCGAGCGAACAGTATTACTATCCGGAACAGGATGCCCTGCTTCATACATCGTCACACCCTCAAGATTTCCCATGATATGACCGTATTTTGTTATCACGAAACCGGAATCAAAATCTATCCCCTCTGAAAGCGCGGCCCGCGCCATCTGCCACGCGGCTTTTCCCACAGCCACAAGGACCGTTTTTCCATTCCCAGTCACATACTTTTGAAGAGCTCTTTTCACCGCTGTATCCGGCAAAACCGCTTCTATTGATCTATCTACTATCTTTTTTATCTTTTCTTCCATGAAATTTCTCCCCCAAAAACACCAAAACATTTTTTAAATCTTAAACCATTTTTAATAAAATACAAAGAATCCTAAATGTCCGATTCCTTTACAATTTAATGTGCTAATATGGTCATTATGATAGGGTTCAAAATTAGATTCAAATATCGTTCAACCCTTACATCATGTTCATGTAAAAAAATAAAAATGGAGAGTTTATCTATGGACCAAAGACAAATGTTTTTTACACCACAGGATGTGCAGGCGGTAATCCGACAGACACGGCACAATAAAGAAATTCCTATTTACGTTATTACCATAATTGCCGGAATTGTCGGCGTTATCTGTCTTTTATCTCAGTTCGAAGCTGAAACAAGTTTTCTGAATGATATCAAAGAGATCTTTGATGAAACAAATCCAAGCGACTCTTTTGGAATCGCTGCAATTCTCGGTATTCTCATTTTCATACTGGGGATCATCGGAGGCATTGGT
This sequence comes from uncultured Lachnospiraceae bacterium, assembly GCA_947170415.1. GTDB lineage: Bacteria > Bacillota > Clostridia > Lachnospirales > Lachnospiraceae > NK4A144. Next base: position 1,137 of record CAMVTN010000013.1, read on the forward strand.
GCGTTCATCCTCTTTTTTATCAGCTACCTCGCATCACTGTACGGTCTCTATGCGGATCAGATGTCTTACAGCATTCGTGTTTCCGAAAATAATTATCCCGAGATATATGCAAAGGTACTGGAATATTCCTATCTTCTCGGCTGGCGCAAACCACCCGAAGTCTACGTTCGGCAGATGAATGGTGAACTGAACGCCTTTACCTGTTGGGTTCCCGGTCGTGTATTTATCCAGCTTAACGCAGAGATGGTGGATATCGCGTATTTGGAGCACAAAGACTTTGACACCCTGTTCTTTGTAATGGCTCACGAATTTGGTCATGCATATCTCCATCATGTACAGATCCATTACACTATCTGGAATACTTTCGCAAATTTCATTCCGTTTATCGGTTCTTCTTTCCTGCTTCCGCTTCTCTCACGCTCAAGAGAATATTCTGCAGACCGCGTAGCTCAGGCTCTGACCGGTGGGAAAAATCAGATTGACTGCATGATGTTACTCGCAGCAGGCCGACACGCCTATAAATATACCAATGTTTATGACTACCTGGCATGGGTAGACAAGCGCAGATACAATGTTTTGGAGCGTATCGCAAGATTTATGATAAACATGCTTGCAGACCACCCGATAATGCCTTACAGAACCTCCGCGATCCTCGATCCATACAGACGCAACGGAAAATTACTCTAATCCTCCCTCACCCAAATTGTATTTTGTATACAATTTAGACCAATATTGGGTATTGTGTTCTGTATACAATTAAGGTACAGTTAAGCCAATGGGACGGAACCCAATTTGATTTGTGTTTTTTTAGGAGGAATAAAAAAATGAGAAACAGGATGAGAAAGGTGTTTGCGCTTCTTCTTGCTACATCAATGGTATTCACAATGAATACAGTAGCATTCGCTGAGGAAAGTGTTTCAGGAGATTCTGCTGTTGAGACAACAGTTGAGACTTCATCTGAAGAGACAACTGCTGTTAATAACGAAGAAGTAGCAGAAGTTTCTACTGAGGAAACATTTGAAGCTGCAGCTGAAGAGGCAACTGAGACAGCAACAGAAGCTGCTACAGAAGAAGCAGCCGAGTCAACAGAAGTTGCTGAAGAAACATCTTCCGTATCTGAGTCAGAGATCACAGAAGAATCTGCTGAGGCAGAAGCTACTGAGGCAACAGAGGTTGCTGAAACAGCTGAGGACAGCGCTTTTTCAATTAAGGCTGCTGCAGTTAAGGAAGAAGCTCCTGTTGGATTATCTTCTGATAAGGCTCTGAGCACTGCTTCAGAAAATATCATATATGAACTCAATAATTTAGAGGTAGCTACATTCAAGACTGGATCTACTAATCTTTATGTTGTATACCCTCAGGCTATCGCTTTTGACGGAAAGAACAAGCCCGGCAGCAAGGCCGCTCCTATCTCTGATGTAAAGGTATTCAAGGCTAAGGACGGCGCAACAGTTTCTGCCGCAGATCTCGATGCTTACTATGATAAAGACGGTAACTTCAAGCATTCAGCATCTTTCAATGAAGTTGCTGTAAAGAAGGTAAACATTAAGGCTGCTAAGGGTGCTACAGTTGCTTACGAAAATGGTAAGGGTCTTTACGCTGCAAAGAACCAGACTTATATCAAGAGCATTGTTCTTGAGGATAAGAGCCTCAATAAAGAGCTCAATAAGTTAATGAAGGATAATGTTAAGAAGATCAAGAATGCAAAGGCAGTTTCTTCTAACGGATTCTACGGCACAGGCAAAGATGAGTATATCGATCTTATGATCGCTGTATATCCTGCATATGTTGGAAATGATGACAATGCAGTTGCAATGGCTAAGAAGATCGGTCTTGAGACAGTTGCTGTTGAAGCTGTAACAAATAAGAAGGGTGACCTTAAGAGCTTCACAGGACGTGTAAATGGTAAGAAGGTTGCACTTAAGGCAACAAAGACAGAAGGCAAGTACAAGGGCTTTAATGCAACAGCAGTTAAGTGTGATGCAAAGAGCAACACAAAGGGTGCTGAAAAGTACTATGAAGCTGATGGTAACTTCTGCGGAAATATCTACGTAAAGTAATTTTCGGTAAAGCATATACAGATTAATTAACAAAGAACCCCATCGGATCACAAATCTCAATCCGGTGGGGTTCTTATTATTTATACTCTCACAAAGTGTACCTGTCTTGCCTGGTATTCTCCTGTGAAGTCACGAACCGGATATCCTGCGTTCATAAGCTGACTTCCTGTGTATATCATACCGCTTGTCTCATCACGGTAAGAAGCATCCTCATCCAATCCTTCAAGGTTTACATAACGAGAGCCAAGATTTCCATGTACATTCAGTGTCACAAGATTTAAAAGTGCCTCTGACTTATCCTCTGCAACAAACATCCATGCAGCGAGAAGTGCATCTGCTTCCTGCGGATTTGTCAGTCTGTACATATCTCCTGTATGGATCACATGACGATATTTCTTAAAGAGCGCTATCTGCTCTGTAACCTCATGTTTTTCCTCATCAGAAAGAAGACCGAGATTCAGCTCGTAACCAAATGAACCTGACATAGCCACAGTTCCACGGGTATTAAATGGTGTTACGCGTCCGGTCTGGTGATTCGGTACTGCGGATACATGCGCACCCACTGTTACTGACGGATATCCAAAAGATGTACCATACTGGATGTGTATCCTCTCGATAGCATCAGTATTATCACTGCACCAGATCTGCGGTGTGTAGCAGAGCATTCCGGCATCGAATCGTCCGCCGCCGCCGCTGCATCCTTCTATCAGAAGCTCCGGATATCTGTTACGCAGTCTTTCCAACAGATCATAAACGCCGAGAACATATCTGTGCGCTACCTCTCCCTGACGGTCAGAAGGCAGCTCCGCGCTGTAAAAGTCCGCGATACTTCTGTTGAAATCCCATTTCACGTAAATGATATTTGCATTATCAAGAACTTCACGCATCATTTCAAAAATATGATCTACAACTTCATTTCTTGAAAAATCAAGAATAAGCTCGTGACGACCACGGATCATCGGCTTATTGGGTATCTTGAACGCCCAGTCGGGATGTGCACGATAAAGATCACTGTCCTCAGAAACTGCTTCCGGCTCAAACCAGAGACCAAATTTCATGTCGAGTGCATTTACACGATCTGCAACATCCTTCATGGTTCCCTTTAGCTTCTTTTCATTAACGACCCAGTCTCCGAGTCCTGACAGATCGTCTTCACGCTTTCCGAACCATCCGTCATCAAGAACCATCATCTCAACGCCAAGCTCTTTTGCCTGTGCAGCTATATCGACGATCTTATCTCCATCAAATGTGAAGTAAGTCGCTTCCCAGTTATTTATAAGGATAGGACGTTCCTTGTCTCTCCATGCCCCGCGGCAGATATGCTTACGGAAAAATCTGTGAATACGGCGGCTAAGAAGACCGAGACCGCTTTCGGAATATGTCATAACTGCTTCCGGCGCAGTAAATGTCTCACCGCTATGAAGTATCCACTCAAAGCCCTCCTCCGGAAGACCGGCAGTTAGGCGGACCATCTCATTCTGATCTTTCTCAGCATCGATAAGGAAGTTTCCGCTATATACAAAATGAACTCCCACCGCTTCACCATGCTTTTCATCCGCATCCGGTGTCATGAGGATAGCAAATGGATTGAACTGGTGGCTGGATCCGCCTCGTCCCGAATAAGCTGCGATCTTTGCGTGACCTACACGCATCCTGTCGGGCTGACGCTCAAATTCATGACGTCCATGGAAATACATTACATCCCTGTCTCCCGGCATACAGTCGAGATTCAGCGACTGAACTTTTTCCAGCTTCACTTTATTATTGCTCTCATTTGTCACGAGAACAGACCTTGTGATCACGTCATTTTCCGGGAAAACTCCGTAAAGAAGATCTACCTTCAATCCAATATTTATATCCTGAAGTGTAACCTTCAGTGTCTGAACACCTTCTCCTGATGCATTATCTGTATAGGATGAAGGCAGATTTTCCAATTCATACTTACCGTCTTTGATCTCGGCAGAAACAAATCTGAGATCCACTCCATCTGCTCCGGTATTTCCCTTTGCACGGAAACATACACTTCTGTAATCACCACTGCCATAGAAAGGATATTCCTGAGGCTGTGCATCGAGTGAATATACTCTCTCCATGCCGGCTATATCCGGATTTCCGGAAAAACCGTGATCCAAAAATGTCAGCAGATACTCTGCCGAACCGGAGATCTTTTTTCCATAATAAAGATGCAGGAGATATCCTTTTTTGTCTGCAAGCATCTGATACGAAGTATGCGCGGTTTCTATAGTGATAAGACCACTGTTTTTATCATAGTTAATAGCCATTATGTTGTCTCCCTTTCTACAAGTGACACTTTAAGAATGTTCTTTTCCGGAACCACCTGTCCATTATTCTCGCGAAGGATCATATCTACGCCAAGCTCCGCCATCTCCGTAATGGGCTGATGGATCGTAGTGATCATGGGAGTTGTATTTCCGGCGATCATAGTATCATCAAATCCGATGATCTTTATCCTGCCCGGAATATCCATCCCAAGCTTTTTGCAAACCTGGATCGTCTGCGCTGCTATAATATCTGAACTACAGAAAACCCCGTCAGTTTCAGGATTTTCCTTTAATGCTTTTTCGATATACTTGTGATATTCCATATTTTGGAAGGATTCCATGCCGTTATGTATGATATTTACACTTACGCCATTCGCGCTGCACACATCGCGGAATCCATCTTCACGCTCATCTGCCGGCATGGCATTTCTGTCCACGCTTCCAAGCATGATGAGGTGCTTGCACCCTTTTTTTATGAGGTGCTCTGCAGCGATAGATCCTCCGGCATAGTTGTCACAAAGCACGCAGCTGGTACCGCCCTCAATAAATCTCTCTATAGTAACTACCGGTATATTTATCGCTTTTACCTGTTCCGGTCGTACATTTGAGCTAAAAAGCAATACTCCCGCGAGCTGGCTGTTTTCACAGAGCTCAAGTATCTGCTTTTCTCTCTCATTATTTCCTGCGGAACTACTGATAAATACCGATAGATTTTTTCCTGCTGCAACCTTTTCTATCTCGCTTATCATCTGAGCAAAGTACGGATGCACGATATGCGGCACTATAACGCCTATCGCATCTGCCCGCCCTTTTGACAACGTTCTCGCAACGGTATTTGGATGATATGCCAGTTTTTCCATTGCTTCATTCACTTTTTTTCGGGTTTTCTCGCTTATATAACCACGATTATTCAATACACGCGATACAGTTTCTACCGCTACATTGGCTTCCCTTGCCACATCTTTTAATGTAGTTGCCATCATCCGGCTCCATTTCTTAATCTCCCCTCACCAAGGCAAAATTCTCCCGGCGATGTGGAAGCATGTGCTTCTCTTACAGTCTATGAGCCGGGTGCGTCATTCATCCGACACTGCCCGGCTCATTATACATTCTTTATTTTTCCGATTCTATGTACAATCCATCAGAACTGTACTTTATTTTTCAGTCAAACTGCACAATCTAACCCCTGTTGCTATAACTGTTCATAAGCCTCATGCCCCATAGCATGTTCCCCATTTGCTTATAAGCAGTAAATCTATATCAAAACAACTATAAACACTCCCCACGTATTTATCGCTACGACCCTAATATCTTCTCCTGCAACAGAGGACTGACAGATTATTACTTAACAGCTCCGGCAACCATACCTGCGATGATCTGCTTCTGTAAGAAGAAGTAGAGGATCAGGATAGGAAGCAGTGTGAGCACGAGTGCTGCCATGATAAGACCATAGTCTGAGCTGTATGTTCCGTAGAATGAGTAAGTAGAAAGCGGCAGTGTGAAAAGAGGCTTCTTTCCAAGAACCAGACTCGGAAGCAGGTAGTCATTCCAGAACTGCATTGCATTCAGGATGACAAGTGTAGCTGTTGTAGGCTTAAGGAGCGGGAATACGATCATACGGAATGTCTGGAACTTTCCACATCCGTCGATGTATGCAGCCTCTTCAAGTGATCTCGGCACACCACTCTTTAAGAATCCATTGTACATAAATACCGACATACTCATTGCAAATCCGGTGTGCATGAATATCAGAGAGAGTCTGTGGTTCAGCATATTGAGCTGAGCACCGTAGATGGATACTAACGGTATCATGATCGACTGGAAAGGAATGATCATGGATGCGATCATCATAGCGAAAATAACCTTTCCAATAACCGAATTTGATCTAACGATATAGTAAGCAACCATTGCTGAAAGAGTGATAACAAGAAGGGTTGAAAGACCTGTGATGAACAGGGAATTTCCAAATGCCTTCAGGAACTCCATCTGCTTAAATGCTTTTACATAGTTTTCAACTCCGAATCCGCCTGCACCGATAAGTGCGAACGGGTTCTTGATGATATCACGCTTCTCCTTAAAGGAGTTGATGATAACCATTGCAAATGGCACCAGATAAAACAGTGCTGCGATTATCAGGAGTGCAAAAGTCGCGATATTGATGATAACTCTTCTTACGCCGCCGATCTGATTTGTATCAAGAGAATTTTTCTGTACTGCCATTATGCTTCAACCTCCCTCTTCTTTCCGAGGTAAACCTGGATACCGGAAATAATAGCAACTACTGCAAAGAGGAATACTGCCTCTGCCTGACCGATACCGTACTTACGAGCTGTGAATGCTTTCTCATAAACGTGCATGGCAACGAGTCTTGTGCTGCCGTAAGGCTCACCACCTGTCAATGTCAGGTTGATATCATAAACCATGAATGCTCTTGAAAGAGTAAGGAAGATACAGATAACGAATGAAGGAACCATGAGCGGGAGGATGATATCTCTCATTCTTGCCCAGCCTGTAGCTCCGTCGATAGAAGCTGCCTCCAGAACATCCTCTGAAATTCCGGTAAATCCTGCGATGTAGATAAGCATCATATATCCGGAAAGCTGCCATACAGTAACGATTACCAGTGTCCAGAAAGCCTTATCCGGATCAGCGAGCCAGGACTTTGACATAAATGCGATTCCTGCGCCTTTTCCCATCTGAACCAGAACTCTTGAGAATACGAACTGCCAGATAAATCCGAGTACGACACCACCGATCAGGTTAGGAGTGAAGAAACCTGCGCGGAAGAAGTTCTGACCTGCAAGGATCCTGCCGGAAAGCAGATAACCAAAAATGAAACCAACAATATTGACCAAAAGTACTGACAGGAAAACATACTTAAGAGTCAGGACCATAGATGTCCAGAAATCCACGTCTTTAAGGAGCGCAGCATAATTTTCAAAACCAACAATATTTTTAATAGCACCGACACCGTTCCAGTCGGTGAATGTCAGATAAAAACCATATATAAACGGAATAATTACGACACAAAGGAAAATAAATGTGCCCGGAAATGCGAACATAAAGAAACTTTTTATTTTATCACCGGTTGTACGTCCAAGAGAATCCATACGATCCACCCTTTCAGATTAGCTGGTGTCCGAAATCTTAAATCGGACAACTCCTTTTTACCGCAGATGTTTTACAGAACAACTGCTAATCTGTTAAAACCCCTTTTTAGATAAGGATGGGTGGGTACGACCCCACCCATCCGGGATATCCGTCAGGTATCTGCCCGGATATCCTTTATTTTCAGCTATTACTTCTGTGCTGCCCAGTAATCAGCAACTTCCTTAGCAAGTCCAGCTCTGTCTGTCTGACCTGCAACGTACTTCTGCATAGAAGCACCAACTACTGACCAGTGATCGGAAGGAGCTACGAAAGAAGATGCATATGTGTGACCTGCGTTCATCTTCTCAACGATATCGCGTGAAAGCGGATCAAGAGGAGCTACTGTGTTGTTGCTGCAAGCCGGGATAACTGCACAGCCTTCAACAAGACCCTTCTGACCAGACTCAGAGTTTACAAGCCAATCGATGAATGCAAGAGCTGCCTGCTGCTGCTCAGGTGTAGACTGCTTACTGTCAACCATGAGCTGCTTTGTAGGAGATGCCTGCATAGATGTATTTGCAAAATCGGATGTATCATTTCCAAGTACGAACGGGATAAATCCATACTCATCATCTGTAGATGCGCCTGAATCAGCGAGGTTCGGCCAAGCCCAGTTACCATTCGGCCAGAATGCTGCATCACCGTCTACAAGGTGCATAGGATCCTCATCATAGATTGCTCCGAGCGGATCTTCCTTGTTGTAGTTGTACTCCATGATAACGTCCATTGTGTCAACGAACTGATTAAATCTCTCGTAATCCTCAACCTTCTGAGAACCATCCTTAAGAGCTGCCATGATCTTGTCAGCACCTGCTGTTGTTCCATCATATGTATCGTAGATGTAACCGAGCTGGTGAGCACCGAGTGACCAGTCTTCCTTAGAAAGAACTACCGGATTCTCCATGCCTGCTGCACGAAGCTTTTCGCAGATTGCCTTAAAGGAATCAAGAGAGTTGATAGTGGAAGGATCGAACTCTTCTCCGAGTGCATCTTCGATTGCCTTCTTGCTGTAGATGATGCCGCGGCCCTCTACGCAGAACGGGAAGCTGTATACCTTTCCGTTTACCTTTGTTGTCATGCTGTCGCAGTACTGGATCCAATCCTGATCGGAAAGGTCAAGACCGTACTCCTCTGCAAGACCGATAACGTCTGTTGTATCGAGAATAGCCATTGTAGGAGCTGTTCCGGACTGATACATGGAAGTAATCTTTGTATAAGGAACCTCACCTGTACCGCAAGCCATAACCTCAAGGTTAATGCCTGTCTCATCTGCGAATGTTGCTGCCAGATCCTCAAGTGCTGTCTGGATCTCACCCTTAGAATTAAGAAGTGTGATCGACTGACCTGCAAGGGCAGAAGTATCAATTGTTGTTCCTGTTGCTCCGCCAGCCTCAGTTGCTGCTGCAGAAGCGCTCTCGCTGCCTGCTGCCTCAGATGCAGGTGCTGCCTCAGATGATCCTGCTGCAGATCCTGAATTATTGCTGCCGCATCCTGCGAGCATTCCAGTTGCCATTGTTGCTGTCAGGAGAACAGCTGCCAGCTTCTTAAGATTTTTTCTCATTAGAAATTTCCTCCCGCGGTTCTTCACCGCTAAACACACATACACCGAACTTGAGCAACTTGCACATGTTCGTGTCTCAGTGATGCAAATATATCATTATGTCTAATATGTGTCAACCGATTGACATACAAATCGTCATAATATGCAATAATGAATCTCTATTTTTGTGAATTTTTTCGGTAATATTAGCACATATTTGTGTGTCATACGTTTGACCGTCAAACGATTGACATACTGTATGTCATTTTATACACCTTGCACAACAGACAAATTTGCACCACTGGTCGCTTTCTACACCCTATATTTCGGTCATTTTCCATAATATGTTAAGAGCTATATCAATATTTATGACATACTTATATCAATCATTCTGATAACATGACACGTTTCCTGTCAAAAAACAGCTCACCTTCAACACAAAGTTTCTGATAAGTTTTTATTCCGGAACTGGCTAAAAGCGGCAAAGCTATGCTTAAACATACAAAACAGGCCCGTACACTGATTCTTTCATCAATGTACAGACCTGTTTCTGTTTTTTCGTTATCTATTTATGAAGGAATTCTCTTAATTATGCCTCTTCGATAGAGTAGCTGTAGTCAGCAAAGTCAGCCTTAAGAGTAGCTGTATGACCGTTATTCTTCCAGGTCATCTCCATCTTTGTGCCCTCTGTGTTTACAGAGAACTCTGCATCAAAGCCGAATGCAGGATTTGTGTTACGGAAACGAAGGAGCTCAAGCTGCTTCTGAACAACCGGCCATGTAAGCCTCTCTGCCATATCCTCAGGAGAAAGGTTTGTACGGTTGATCTCCTTATGACCTGCAGCACCTGCGCGCTTAACAGCTTCGTGATCATTCTTTCCTGCAAAGAGGTCAAGATACCATACCTGCGGCTTACCCGGCATAAACATCTGGATAGCACGTGCGAGGAGCATCTTCTGATCATCATCACCAAGTGCGCTGTAATATGTAGCATTTACCTGATAGTACATATTCTTCTTACCATGGAGATCCTTTACGAGACCGCCGCGATCAACTGTAACCTTGATAAGGTTCTGGATCTCTTCTTCAGGAAGAAGTCCCTTAAGGTCGAGAAGCGGGATACCATCGTGGCAGCCAAGCATGTTGACTACGCGGATCTTTTTATCAATCATCTCCTGTGCCCAACGCGCAAGATCAGCACCGCTCTTCTTCTCCATAGCATCGATAAGAAGTCCCGGAAGGAAGAAGTCGTATGTCATATATCCTGCCTTGGCAACAGTCTCATATGTACCCTCGCCGTAGCTTGCATGGATCTCAGGAAGAAGCTCTACGCCATACTTATCAGCAAGCTTTCTAACCTTCTCAAGTACATCCCATGTATCAGGCTCATTTAAGAAGTTCTTCTTGCCAGGTTCTTTAGGTGCATACGCAAAAGCATCCAGACGAACAATCTTTGCGCCGTACTCAGAAAGAGCCTTGAGAGTATTCTCATAGTGCTCCCAAACGAGGGGAGACTTGATATTGAGGTCCATCTGACCCAGGTACTTTCTGTGTGACTCAAGATAGTCGATAACAGCATCCTTGCAATCCTCGTAGCCTGTGAAATCCATCTCTGCCGGTGTCTTTCCCTCATCAAGGGCAGCATTGATCTTTGCAGCGAGCTTCTCAGCAGTAAGATACTGGATACCTGTAGCGCCTACGAGATCAATAGCATCCGGTCTCATGTACTTAACTTCCTGATAGAAAGTATTCCAGTACGGAACGTCCTTTCCGTCCGGCATACGAACCATGAGGATCGGGAGTCCCGGCTTACGGAAGAACATGTCCTTGATGTACTTGTCATCGGGCTGGATGTATCCCTCAGGAGTCATCTCGCCGCAGCCTTCCCAGAACCGGTTCCAGTCAATAAAGAAATCCCGGTACTCGGAAGCATCCCCTTTTTCCAGGATATCCTGAAACTGGGGCGAGAGTACGGAAAGATGGTTCAGGATAAAGTCAAGCTTCAGGTTCATTCCAAGTGCGCGAAGACGATCAAGGTCTTCTTTCTTAGCCATCTCACGATTGATAGAGTAATCAATAACAGAGAAACCTCTGTCGAGGTCAGTATTAAAAATGCTCGGAAGGATATAGAAAGACTGGAATACGTCTTTCAGCTCATCCTTCTCAAGAAGAGTAACTACATCATCAAGTCTGCCGCCCATGCTGTCAGGATAGGCATTGAGCATAGGTCCGTTATCTGTGTAATTCTTTGCCATGATCAATTCTGTCCTTTCATGAGATTCTGATACTGTTCCTGGCTAAGGAGCTCACCGCTCTTTGCGCAGATGATCTTTGCCTTGTGTGCCTGAGAAGCAAGCTTATCCTGCTCGATCTCAAGTACCATTGTTGTGAATGCGCTGTCAGTCTTTCCATCACGGTTTCTTGCACGACGATGAGCAAGAGTCTCCTCCGGTGTACTGTTAAGGAGAACCGGTACATCAACACCCTTCAGGCAGTCATTATTACCATGTGTCCACTCGATGATAAGAACCTGCTTGTCAGAGAAATCAACGTTCTCATACCAAAGAGCGCTCTCATCACGACCCATACGACGAAGCCAGATCTTGTCTGCACCGCTCTTGAATGCATCGATAATAGCGGAAACTTCATCAAAGTCTGTCTCGTTCTCTGTTCCGAGATATCCCTCAAGACCCTTGCGGCCTGCCTCGAGATAAGACTGGAACCATGCATTTTCTGCTGCATGAGCCTTATCGGCATCAGTATCTTCCTGCTGCCACTTCTGGATCTCTGCAAATCTCTCTGCTGTGAAATCACCTGCATCTACCATTCCACGGATAGCGCTCTCGCGGAAGATGTGAAGTCTCTCGGCATCATTGTACATAGGAATACGATGAGGATAGTTATCTCCAGAAAGGATATAAGCCTTTACACCTTCCTCACCAAGCATATATGAAAGAACAGAAGCAATCTCAGACTTACCTACACCTGATCCGCCGCAAACAGCGATAACAGCTCTCTGATACGGGTTTGCCTTAAGAACAGGAACCAGTTCCTTTGCAAGTTCAGGGAAGATCACGCCGGCCTTCTTGATATGATCCTCGCCGATCTCGATCTTGTCGCCCGGCATATCACCGTGAGGAATGTTCTCCGGTACAGCAGGTGCTGTCCAGTTTGTGAGTGCCTCAAGTGTTGCAGCTGCGTCAGATGCTGCTCCTGCGATCTTAGTATATACAGAATTCATGTAAATCCTTCCTTTCTTCTGCATCAGTTTCTTTTCTGATATCGGCATCATTGTTACGATACCTTATCTTTTTTTGGCAGAAATAATCTGAAACGTTTCACGTTGTGGATATAAATCCCCGCCTATTAAAAATCAGATGGAGATAAGGCTAACATACTTTTACATATATGTAAAGTGCGTTTTTTAACACATTATTTGTTGATATTATGCGTTTTTTCAAATTGTATTTTCACAAATCCTTCGTATATTTTCGTTGAATGAACGTTGAAAAGCATGCTACAATTTATGATCATGGCATATAACGTTTCAATAGTTACGCATAGTATGAAAGGAGTCCCCTTTGGCAACGATCAAAGATGTCGCAAAAGATGCCGGTGTCTCACTGGGAACCGCTTCCAAGGTCATAAATGGTATTCATGTAAGCGACAACTACCGTGAAAGAGTAGAAGCTTCTATAAAAAAACTAAATTATCACGTGAACCTCAATGCCAGAGGGTTAAAAGCACAGCAGACAAACGATATTGCCGTTATCGTTCCGACACTTCTTAATCCGCTGTTTCCTCCCATGCTTGATACTATAGAGCAGGAGCTGGCCCGTCATGGAAAGCGTATGCTTATATGCATTTCAAGAAATGATACAAATAAGATACGTCATTATCTGGAGATGGCAAAAAACAGTCGTGTGGACGGTATATTTGGTGTGACCTATTCACGGATAGATCCTGCCCTTACAGAAAACATGCCGATAGTTTCATTTGACCGTCATTTCGGACATGAGACCCCCTGCGTTTCCAGCGATAACTATACAGGTGGTGCAATGGCTGCACGTATACTGCATGAAAAAGGCAGCAAAAACCTCCTCTGCTTTTGGACCGGAGCAGATTACGACTGTGAACCGATTCACAGGATCGACGGCTTTCGTGATTACTGTTCTCAAAATAGAATTTCCTATAACATATTGAGTTACATGGATTATAACCAGGTTGATACCGGATTCATGGTCGCTTCCTCAGATGCATACAGCGAGCTCATAAAGACCACTGTCGATAACAATCTTCATGACAGTCACTTTATATATGATGGAATTTTTACAAGTTCCGACCACGTAGCATGGCTTTTTATGCGTGAACTCCAGTCACGAGGCATAAAAGTCCCCGAAGAGGTGCAGATCATCGGATTTGACGGAGTCCCTATAAGCGGATCCGGTCTTCCACTGGTGTCCAGCATCCGTCAGCCGGTGGCGGACATTGCAAAAACAGGTATCAACATCCTGCTTGACCTTATCGAAAACGGTCATGCCGAAAGTGCTACTAACTTGCCGGTCTCATTTACAGAGGGATGTACCACCAGAAAATAGGGCAAATAATGTTTTGTTTTTAAGACAATTCAATATTTAAAAAATCTTAAGAATTGCCATTTCGTGCGGAACACGCACCGGAATGGCTTTTTCTGGATAACGAAATTTCGAATGACAAAACAAGGCGGTTTTATCAACTTTTATTATTGCGTTTTTACATTTTTTTGTTGATAATATAGGAGGGCTTTCATCTAAATGTTCGTTTATAATTGTTAAATTTTCGTGAAAATTCGTTGATTTTTAAGAATTTGTACTTCACGGACGGATATTTTGATGTTAGTATGAACTGCAACGCATGGGGTTTAGTTCCACATGAAAAGTATCATTATCTTAACTTAAGAGAGAGAGAGGTAAAAGAATTGAGAAGAAATTGGAAAAATGTTCTTTCAGTTGTGCTTGCCGCTTCTATGGTATTCACAATGAACACCGTAGCATTTGCCGGTACCACATCTGACAATGCAACAGCAATTGAGACAGAAGCTACTGAGATTGCTACAGAAGCAGCTACAGAGGTTGCTGAGGCTTCTGAGGAAGCTTCTGAAACAGCTACTGAGGCTACAGAAGTTGCTGAAGCTACAGAGGCTACTGAGGCTACAGAAGCTGCTGAGACAGATGAGACTTCATCCGTTGCTTCTGCTGAAGAGTATGATGTTGAGATCGCATCAGTTTCTCCTTCTGTAAATTCTTCACTTTCAAGCAACGCATTTAAGTTCCTTCGTAAGTTTAAGCAGACTACTGTAAGCGGAACAAAGGTAAGTTCAAATTACGTTGATTATGTATTTGGTACAACTTACGTTCCCGGAAAGGCTATCCTGTCCGCAAATGCTATTGAAGGTGTAACAGATGGCAGCAAGCAGCTGTACGTTATTTATGAGTACTACGACAGCAATCCTTGGTATGACAGCCGTACACGTGCGTGGGATGGCTCCTACTACAATCCTGCAAAGGGTAAGTATACAAAGGCTAAGACTGGAACAGCATCTTCATCAAAGTCTGTTGCAGTAGATGCAGCTCTTGTTTGGTATGACGAGACAGCTCATACTTATTCAATGGTTGACGGCGTTCGTCTTAAGAAGGTAACTATCAAAAACGCAAAGAACGCTTCAAAGGATATCAGCGGAAACGAGCTTACATCCAATCCGAAGTATAAGAACAGCTTCCTTCGTCTGACTTTCAACATCAACAAGAATACATCTAACCTCACAAAGGCTCAGATCAAGACCATCAACAACTACCTCAGCAAGAATTCTGATACAAAGTTCGACTTTGGTATCCTTAAGAGAAGTCTTTCTGCAAACTGGCTGCAGGGATCATATGGTACTTACAGCTCTCTGAAGATCAAGGCTTCCAGCTTCACCATTAAGAACATTCTTATGAATATCAGATTCCTTAATGCAGAGTCCGGAGAAGACGGAGAGGCATCCAACACATATCAGACAAAGACCATCAAGATCGCTCTTCCTAAGAAGACTGGTTCTACAGGTGCTTCCATCGCTGGACGCAATGTTAAGTATGGTGCTTACTGCGAGGAGTTCAGCAAGACTACCGGTACTGTTGTACTCAAGGGTGTAAATAACTTCGACGGCGAAATTGTTCTTACAACAAGTTCACCGTACGGAACATTTACTATTGAGCAGTAATCAAAACTAAACACTGTGATCAAAACGGAGCAGCTCGAAATCGAGCTGCTCTTTTTACATACCTGACAAAAAACAAAGAATCCGACTTTGTCGGAATTTTCTATAATATCAAAAATCCTCCTCCTGTCGGACAGGAGGAGGATTTCATTATGAACTGGTTGTGCTTGCGGTTATCTTGAATGTCGTATAACCTACATAACCAATATATTTGTTTCTGCCAAATACGATGATCTGGGCAGTTGCAGTTCCGCTGGAGGAACCGGTATTGTTGTTGTAGTGGCAGTACAGATTGCCCTTTGGGATGACCTTTCCATAGAGAGTTACTCTCGGCTTAGGTTTAATTGCATCACCGGTATACTTGTACGTGCTCGGATTCATCTTTATCACAGCATCTGTAGTAATACGGATAGGATCAACGATAAAGTACGATACAGTCTTTCCCGTGTATGTTCCTTTTCCCTTTATCACTACCTGTGCAAGACCCGGATTTTTACCCTTCCTGTACGAAACCTTATAGTCCGTACCCTCTGTAAGAGTCCTGCCTGCTGAACTATCTGAAACAGTTACTTTTGGCTTATACCTTTTGGTCTTATCATAAGCGACACGCTCAACTGTATCCCATACATCTCCGGAATCCGGATCAGTCAGTGTCACTGTAACAGACTTATCTGAAATAGATTTCTTACCATTTCCTGAGATTGATGTACCATTTTTCTTTTTAACAGGAACATTTGTTATTTTGAACTTCTTTTTTACAGAATTTCTAAATGCACCTGTTCCGGTTATAAGGATCGATGCCTTGCTTCCTGTTTTATTGATCAGCTCTATAGAACCAACTGTGTAATCCAGTCCTTTTACGAGCTTAACGTAATGTTTGGTCTCAGGAACCTTGTACATGACCACTATATTATTCTGCTCGTAATCTTTACTCGAATCATATTCCTGCGCATCGACTCCATATATCTTGCATTTTGAAATATTTATCTGAGTTGAAACGATCTTGAACTCCTCAGATATTTCTCCCGAGAATACATCCGGCTGTTTCGTTACATTTCCACTGCTGTCCACTGTTCCGCCTCGGACAACTACAGCGCCGATTCCGGCGTTTTTATGGTTTACATAAGTCGTCGTGTAGTGATCCGGTGTTACGATACAGTTTTCTGCCTCACCTTTACGATTTGTAACACTTACCATTATGCGAGGAGTCGGATTAATGTTATTTCCGGTGTAGTACCATACATACTTTGTGAGCTCGACCTTGATCTTTGTCTGATCGACGAGTTCCGGTCTTTCAACTACATCCGTGTACATCTTTATACGAGGCGTCATCCCCTCATAATAGCTTTTCTCCCAATACTTTATCTGATACTTAGACGCTTTGTTTTTCGTATTCTTTGTGGGATTTGTTCCATTACCAGGATCATCCGGATCAAGATCCGACTTTAGCGCCCAGTTTCCACTGATAAGCTTTCCTGTTGACGGATTATTAAGATAACTCTCACCATAAACAGCATAAGGTCTAAATTCTATGGACTTATCAGGACTCTTTGAACTTTTGTCTACAAATGCCTTGAATGAGTTTCCATCCGATCTCTTTACACTTACCGAAACTCGATCATCTCTTAAAAGCAGTATAGGATGCTCCAATTCGATAGTGTGATATCCAGTATATGGTATCTTTACTGTCTGAGTCTCGATAGGATACTGGTTTAGGTATGTCGCATTACTGCTGTAGTAATAAACGCCTATCTCATAGGTTCCTGCATCACCGACACCAATTCCGACCGCTCTAAGGATTTCTGCCTGATCAGAGCCACCACCCTGCTGTCCTGCTTCACCGGCTGTAAATACAGCATATGCTCGCTTTGTCGTATAAGTTTCGTTAGCATTTGATCCGTCATAACCATACTGGTAATCATAGTTATCCGCATCATCGAACTCGTAAGCTACTGCTATTCTAGTGCTGTCCTTATATTCAAATGCAGCATCATACTGTGATATCCAGAAGTATTTCTGATATGTACCGTTACTTGCCTTATAAGACGATTTTGCAAGGAACGCACCGTTTCCGCTCGGCTTGGTTCCATTGTAATCAAACAAATCAGCCTTGATATCAGGGTCCCAACCTATAAGCTGAACCGTATAGTTTGGCGCTGTAACCGCATTATTGTAATAATGATATCCATAGTTATCTGCACCATTAGTAGAGCGTACCGCTGCCATACCCGTGTCAGTTATGTAAACCTGCAATCCAACTGAGCCGGTCTGCTTGATCAACTTACAAATAGAGCTTTTATCACTATTTGGAACCCAATATGCATTTCTCAAATGTGCTTCTGTATCATTTTCATCAAACTTCTGCAGTTCATCTGTATTGCCATAATTCAGCCCCAGATCTGATGACTTAGGCCCCTGCCAACGCGCCAGTTCAAACGTGGTATAGGCAAGGTTTCCGCCAGCTGAATCATAGTTACTCTCTGTATCTATTTCAGCTAAACTTTTATTTATTACATTTATTTTTTTCGTTGCATCAGCAGTTGTATTTGCGCTAAGCATACTTATATCTCTATACCTGGTATCCAACGCATCGATGCCACTGTAATAGGTAAGCCCCGAACGATCCGTCCTTATGGGATTAAAAAACTGGCGCACTAACTGTTTTGGACTATACGCTGTGAAATTATCCTTTGTTGTCTCTGTCTGAAGCATTCGGGATGTCTCTGCCATTCCCATCGCCGTATATGCCCAGCAATTTTTAGAATTACCAAAATCTTCCGGATCAAGCACATATTTTTCTGAGCTGTATGCCGCCGGCATTGTGAACGAAGCACTCAGTTCATACTGATCCGAAAAGTCAAAGGTCGCTTCGATATTTCCTCCGATTCCGTTATCCGAGATGGAGTCCTCTGATACAGAATCTCCGGATACTGAATCAACTACTGAGTCATCGCTGACAGTTCCGGTAACCGCCTCATTTTCTGATGTTGTACCATCCGCTCTTTCAAATGTTCCGGATTCACTGTCATTATCAGAAACAGTCGTCTCTCCATCTCTTTCTTCACCTTCTGAGGGCATCTCCGTGTTCCCATCAGGTTTCTCATCCAGTGGCTCTCCGATATCATTGTACTGCGGCGCCTCGGTCGCACCGCTCTCCGTGCTTACCTCTGTACTCTCCTCAGAACCGGAACTATCTCCAGTTTCTGTGCTTTCTTCATTTCCGTCCTTCGACGAGTTATTCTCAGAAGATTCTTCCGCAACCGATCCATCAGAAACACTCTGCGCATACATTGACACTGGATGCGCAGACGTAACTATCGCAGCCGCCATTAATATCGCCATAAATCTTCTGAACCGCTTAACCATAAAAATCCAAAACCCTTCCTGCCTTAAAGCTTTAATGTAAATACCAGATTTGTATATTTGTTCTCGGGAGCCCCGATCGCACGTATCTTATACTGCAATTTATAGGCTTTCCCCATCCTTAATTTATTTTTATCGACTATGATCGAGACTTTTGCCGCCTGTCCGAATTCATCCACCTGCCACACTGCTGAAACCGCATCTGACGGAAACTTATCGGACTTCACTTCTTTTATGCCATTCGAATCTATCTTAGCGAAAGTATTTCCGGCGACAATAACCTCTTTATAGCATACACCTTTATTATCGGATAAACTTTGCGAAATACTTAAATTTTTACCTCCAACAGCCTTAAGAATCAATTTTGAGCTGCTTCCGCTAAACCTTATAGTCCCCGTTTTCACAAAAGTCTCCGCATCCTGCCGCGGTTCCTGCATCGTCATTTTCAGCGATGCCGTATTTCCACCACTTTGAATGGCTGTGCCCGGAAGCGCAGATAAATATATATCTGTAATTGCCTGACTATCCGGATCGGAAACTGTCGTAAGCGCATACTTACCCTGCATTGAATCAGGAAGTTCAACGCTCTTTACCACATATCCGCTGTTCTGTACATTGGGAACATAATGAAACGAGGTGGCTGCTCTCTGAATGATATCTATCCGGCTTCCCGCCTTCTTTACGAGGTTCACTTTCGGCTCTGATGATGCGACTTTTACCGTAAATGACCTCGGAACAGCCTTGAAAGTATTATAGTCTGCATAACCAATCCAAAGCTTAATTTTAAAACTTTTAAGCTGTTTTGTCTTCCCCTTTGCAGTTTTCACTGTAGTATTCCCAAGGGACACACGAACAGTATTTTCATTATCCAGCGAAACATGTACTCCTGTAGGAATAGATGGCTTATATTTCTCAGAATTCAAAGGCATTATAACCGCACCGGACACTGACGGAGAATTAAGCGCAAAATCTCCGCGTATCTTTTTACTGAGCGTGATCACCTTTTTCTGAAAGCCTGCGGCTTCGTATTTCTTTTCAATTTTAACTCTTAACTTCAGCGGGTTCAATTTATCACCACTGATTCTTTCTATGGGAGTGATCGTGTAGAGATATGAACCCTTTGACGCATCATCGTCTATGGACACAGTTATATGAATAGCCGGCAGTCCATTATAGGACACGAGCCGGTCCGCGCTGATGCTTATGCCATCCTGACTATCATTAAGTCCTTCAAGCACATAATTTCCGCTCAGATTAAATACGACCCACGTGTCCGAAGTATCACTGTTCCTGCTGCCGTTTAGCTTTAATGTCTTGCTCGTAAGACGCGCTGTCCTTTCAGAAAAAGCTTCTGAAAGTGATACCGTTGACGCACTGATACTTGAGGTATCAGCTCCCTTCACGCTTCCCGGAAAAAACAGATTCAACAAAAGAACCACGCATATCATAAGCGCGATCCTTGCATTTCTCCCCTGTATTCTGTTCATGGCAAACCCCTTTACCAGTTACCGTTCCCTTTTGTCCCTTTTATAATTGTCTCACCCTCTGACAATTACCGCAAACAAAAAATTTTTAAAACAAGAAACCGACTCTGAATATCGTTCAGACCCCGGAACCCCCACGTCACATGAAAGGTTCTGCTTAGTGCTGCTTCGTTCCCGACCTGACACGGTTCACAGATTTCCATTGCGTGGGACCGGAGCCTGGACGATACTCAGAGCCGGGCCCGATACTTTAGAGATTATATAGGCTTGTCCGGATATTGTCAATATTTATGCGGATCATCCGTTAGGCATCAGCGTAGCTTTAACCTTTTCGTACTGATCCTGCAGCTTATAAAACATATCCAGTGCTTCTTTACCCTTTTCATCAACTTTTGCCATGATCTCATCATAGTTATTGATATATGCCATGACAACTTTTCTGTTAAATTTATTGTGATTCATCTCATCAGTGATGATATTTATCGTTGCTTCCTTGCTCTTTGCCTTTCTAAAGGGACGCTCACTGGTAAGTATGCTCGCCCTGTCTGCCAGCTGAAGCACTTTTGCCAGAAGATCCGTATCCGGTGCCTCCAGGTGATTTGGATAACCCGAACCGTCCAGCCTCTCGTGATGTGTACTCACAAGCCTGACTACTTCTGGATGAACACAGTCCTTTAGGATAAATTCTGCTACGAGTACATGCCTCTGATACAGAGTCACCTCATCTTCCGTGAGCTTCCTCGCAGCTTCTGCTATATCCCGCGGTACAGATGCCATGCCGATATCATGGAGAAGCGCCCCATAATACAGGTATTCCATTTCTTCTTCGCTGAACTCGCCTATTATATTGGCTATTTCTTCTGCTATTATCATCGAAGAAATGGTGCTTACCACTCCGGAAGTGTCCCTAAAGCCCGAAATAAATACGAGCAATTTTATGAACATCTTTTTTTCTTCTTCGTTAAATATCAGTTTACCAAAGAGGTCTTCCAGCTCCGGCTTAAACGCATCCTCACCTTCACTGAATTTATCAAGGATATCGTATTTCTTCAGCGCCAGATCCAGCACATCCAGTGTCATTCTGGAAAATTTCTTTCCCTCATGATCTCTAAGTCGCGCCGACGTGAATTTACTTCCGAGCGCATTATGAAAGAGATCAAATCTCCCCGCCGCATAGATAAACTGCGCCACTTCCATTCCGTCAAACTTGACCTTTGGAAGCTTCTGATAATCAATGTGACTGTATAGGAATACCTTTGATCGATCACCTATGGGAGATACATATTTCATAAAGAGATAACCATAGATAGAGTGCGGCATTGGATGCGCAACGTCAAAGTTAAGCATATCCTTACCGGCTTCTACTTTGAACGCACCTATATCATGGATGGTTGCCAAAAAAGCATACTCCGCCCGTTCATAGTCTTCATAACCGCCACGGACCTCCAGCATCTTTGACACGATGTAACCGACGCGGATGCCATGACAAATAAGACGCTTATCACACATCCTAAGCGCCGCAATGATCATCCTGCAGATGTCTCTGGCTGTTACGATCTCCTCCATCCGGTTACCCCTCATATTCGCCGTTTCTGCCTCAGGACTTTACCTCATCTTCTTTCGCTTCCGGTAGTACCGGTTCTTTGTAAAGATCAAAGGTTATAGTTATCTTAAAGAGATCTCCGTCAAGATATATGCGAAAATCTCCGCCCTGAAGTCTCGTCAGATTTTCCGCAATAGAAAGTCCGAGTCCCGAACCCTCTGTTGATCGACTCACATCCCCTCTGATAAATCGCTCTGTGAGTTCTGACGCGTCGATGTTCAATGCCTGTTTAGAGATATTTTTCAGCGAAAATACAGCTTTTCCGTCCTCTTCCCTAAGGTCAGCATAAACTCTTGTTTCAGGCATCGCATACTTTGCAACATTATTATATATATTATCGAGCACACGGAAAAGACGCCGTCCGTCCGCACTGATATATAACTCTTTGTCAGGAACCGTTGTTACGAGTTCCAATTTACTCTTTTCAAATCTTTCCCAGATTTCGCCTTCCATCTGTGAGATCATCATGCCAAAACCGAGTTTAGCCATTTCCAGACTGATATTACCCGATTCGATCTTTGATGCTTCTACCAGATCCTCCGTAAGCGTCTTAAGTCTCGACGACTTTTGCTCAAGGATACATAGATATTCCTGCGCTTTTGGCTCCTTGAGGTTCAGGCGTTTCATGAGATCCACGTAATTAATGATACTCGTAAGCGGTGTCTTGATATCATGAGAAACATTGGTAATGAGATCTGCACGGAGCTTTTCCGTTTTTATCTTAGACTTCATTGCCTTCCTGAGTCCGTCACTCATGGTATTAATGGCGCTGGCAAGCTGAGCATTATCGGTACTCATAAAGGATCCATTGATTCCTTCCTCAAGATTTCCCTTACTCATTTCCTGGACACCATGTATGATCCTTCGTCTTTGCATTGCATGGTTCATAAAAATGATCATTACAACCACATCGATCGCAGCGAGGATCAGCCACCATATCATCTCTTCTGTCTCATATGCCCTATATATAAGAACTGCATTCGCGGTAATAAAAAGCGTAAATCCTATCAATATCTCGATAAGGACCACGATACCGTTCTGCATGATGGTTCCACTCTCTGAGATATATTTACATTTTTTTAGGAACCAGTTGAGGAAACTGTCCTCGTAAAGTGTCCCGGCCTTTATCCTGCGGACGAGGCTCAGATATCCCATGATAAAGATCAGCATTATAACTGCTGTTCCTATTCCCGCAACCGCTACGGAAACTTCCGGTATCCGTCTGTATTTATATACATACTGGATCAGATATTTCGAACCGCCGAGCAATATTGCTCCAAAGAATATGGCTGAGATCTCCGTTTTTACTCTGTCACATCCCAGAAGCTGAGGCGCTTCTTCAGGATCAAGCGTCTTTTTTCCTGCTGTAACCGTGAGAAGAGCCAATATTCCGAGAGAAAGTAACAGCAAAAATCCCGATATCATTACACATGCCTGGATACGGGGTCTGTATTCATAGTAATTGTCCCGTGCCGCTCTAAATGAATCTACGACAGGATAATCCGTGTCGATCGCAAATTCGATATAATAATTCCCATCAAAATCATCGGCAAATTTTGTAATAAGATTATAGAGATATGCATCGGTAACATGCATATTACTCTCATATTCCAGCGTTCTGGAGTCAAGGATCAGGTATTTACCATAGGTTTTAATGGTATCATCTTCCTGAAACTCTTCCTTATCGATATTGGAATAAGTATTTTTATCAGCGTAGTTTTCTACAAAGAATCGCACATTTGTCTTAGAGTTTTTAAGCTCGGTCGATAATTCTTTATAGTCCTGCTCATCTTCACCTATCTTTAAAAGCGTTGCTTCCAGAAGTCCCAGGAGATCCGACTGAGAGTAATTACTACCCGCATAGTCAAATAATGTTCTGCCTCGTGCCGGAAAATATTCCTCCGTAAGTATTATATCGTCATTTTCTCCGCCAAAATTTCCCTGATCATAAACTTTTGGCATTCCTGACGATGCATTTACCACATCATCGTCCGTATACTTGTATACCAGGCCCTTCCGGCTCCACCGTATCAAGTCTTCGAGATAATATCCTACGCTGGTTTTCTGCCTTCCGGAGATCTTTCCCTCATTGATGTATTCTGCAAGGTCGACGATCTTTCTGCCGTAAAATTTGCCATTTCTTTCAAAATTGCTCTTAAGACGGCTGTTTTCTACTATATTGTCGAGCCTCTCCTGAACCATGTTCTTAAAGACATCTGAGCTCTCAAACTCAGATCCCTGCATAAGTACGGTTATGTCCTGTCTCTCGGTACGGCTTAGCGAAAGCGCCAACACAGTCAGTATCAGCGCTGCTCCAACTACAAAAAGCTCGCAGCAAAGGATCAATATCGCCTTACGGCTGTCAGTTAACAGATGTTTTTTATCAATTCTGCTTTTCAATCTTATAACCTACGCCCCATACCACTTTCAGATATCTCGGATCCTTCGGGTTGATCTCGATCTTCTCACGGATATGTCTGATGTGGACTGCTACTGTATTATCAGCTCCTACTGACTGCTCATTCCAGATACTTTCATAAATCTGGTCGATGGAAAATACCTTTCCTGCATTCTTTACGAGCAGGAGAAGAATATTATATTCGATGGGAGTGAGTCGTACTCTTTCTCCATCTATTTCTACGGATTTATCATCATCATTCATGGTAAGTCCGCCGACAGTATAGAGATTTCCGCCCTCTTCTTCTGCTATATTTCCGAGTTTTGTATATCTGCGGAGCTGGCTCTTTACTCTCGCTACCAGTTCCAGTGGATTAAAGGGCTTGGATAAGTAATCATCCGCACCTACGTTTAGACCAAGGATCTTGTCCGAATCCTCTGTCTTCGCTGATAAAAAGATTACCGGGATAGAACTTGTCTTTCTGAGCTCCAGCACTGCATGTATGCCGTCCATTACGGGCATCATCACATCTATAACGAGCAAATGGATCTCGTTTTCTGAAATGACCTTCAGTGCCTCCTCTCCGTCGTAGGCTTTGTAGACCTTGTATCCTTCCTGCGAAAGATATATGTCTACCGCCTCTACTATCTCTTTATCATCATCACAAATCAGTATATTCATACTCTGCCTTTCCTAAAGAATAAATTTCATCGGAGTAAAAGTGATCCCCTGCGATTCCTGTACGTCGTCCGTATCCGTAAAGCCCATCCTGTGATAAAACTCTATTGCATACGGTGAAGAATTTACAGTTACATGAGTCTGCCCTTCCTCCTCTATCAGGTAGTCACAAAGGTAGCGCATGAGTCCGGAGGCAATACCTCTATGCTGCCATGCCTCATCCACAAACAGCAGCGAGATATGATTTACGCTTCTTACGGAGATCATTCCGACGATCTTACGTCCCTCAAAACAGCCGAACACTCTGTATACGCCCTGCCGAAACATCATATACAGCGTGTCGTCCGTTATAAAATCCCGGAAATTCTGTATTCCCTCCTGGGAATAATAATCTGTTTCAAACCGCAGGAATACACGCCATACCATCGACATGGTATCGCTCCATTCCTCATCCTGTATAGGTCTTATCACCAGACCGTCGCGTTCCCTTATCTCCATCAATTTCCGAAAAGTCCCTTAAAGAAATCTCCTATTGATTTCACAACCCCTGCGAAAAATGACTTGACTATGCCTCCTGCGATCTTGGTCTTATTTTCCTCGATAAGATCCTTGAGATTATCGGCGGTAATATTATCGCCCATGCTTTCATAAAGGTCAGCTGCCTGATCCAGAAGCGTATTGTAATCAAGTCCGAGTTCATTGATCTTTACCATGACATCAACGATCCTGTTTAACTGATCGTCGGTAAGGGAAATATTTGTGCCGTTCTGCTCATTGTAGTCTTCTATTCCCTTTTTGACCGCTGCCTCGATATCTTCTCTGGTATCGAGCTTGGAAGCTGCGATCTCTGCCTTGATAAATGCCACGAGCTTCTCGACGTCTTCCTTATCCGCGCCCTGAATAGTCTGTTCCAGCTCACCGGTTGTAACCAGCTCATTTAAGGACGTGTCGAGAGCAGTCTCGTTTACTTCTGTATCGGTCATTTTTGCGTAAGCCTTCAGTGCTCCGATCAAGGCTGCTGTTCCGGACATAGGAAAAGGTGCTGCCACAATAATGTCTGCGTCGGTAACTCCGGCTGTTGCCAGAGCATTTTTATACATTCCTTCCGTACAATAATTTATGTTGGCTGTTGTAACCTGTATTCCGTGTCCTTTTTCTGCAGGCTTAACCAGAACCGAAGACAGGGACTTTGTTCCGATAAGCGAGGAACTGATGTAGCTGTCAAGATACTGATGCTCCTCTGCATTTGTTACTGTTACTACACTGTAACCGGATATATCCGTACCTGCCAGTCCCATGAGACTGAGAACAGTTGCCTGCTGCTCAGCTGTGAGGTTCTGTCCCATAGCGAGATACGGCTGTGACTCCTTCTGTGTCTGCCCGGATTCGACCGGTGTCGCTGCGCTGGGGGCTGTTTCCGGAGTTTCATCTCCCCATGTGATCGGTGTCACCTCCTGCGCATAAGTGCAGACAGGAGTAAACACCAGTGCCGTTGCCAGTACGAGTGAAACTATTTTTTTCATAATAAAAACTGATCCTCCCGCCGGAATTCCGGCGTATTATGTCACTTACCCTTTTCCATTCCATGTTCTTCCATGAAATGAATGATGTCTGTAAAGGAATTGAATCGATCCTTGTCATGGTAGACTTCGTGACGGCTTCCGGAATAAAGCTTAACACTCACATCCTTAAGTCCCGCATCACGGTAGAACTGTGCAGATTTCTCCACACCATCTCCAAAGTCTCCAACCGGATCATCTTTTCCTGATAAAAATAAAAGCGGAAGCTCCTTCGGAATCGCAGAAGCTCTTCTAAGATCCTCTGACCGGTATACAAGCTCGATCAGATCATTGTAGGCACCTATCGTAAATTCATTGCCTCTTAAGGGATCTTTTGCAAATTCATCCCTTATCTCAGGTCTGCTGCAGGTCCAGCCTAGAGGACGTTCAGATGGCGGCATCTTGTCGCTGTACTGCTTTAGGATAAGCGCAGTGAGAAGCGAGCTGTGTCCATGCCTGCCTTTTATCTTTCCAAGGAATTTTGAAATGATCCGTCCTTCCTTTACCTCCAGCATCGCACGCCATCCGGTTCCCATAAGGATCGCTCCGCGGATACCTCTGCCGTACATATTTATGTAGTTCCTTATGATAAAGGAACCCATGCTGTGTCCCATTACAAATATCGGAATACCTGGGTATTCCGACTCAATGGTCTTTTTTAATCTGTGAACATCGCGGACAAGCACGGTCGCGCCGTCCCTGTCCGTGAAATATCCCTTTTCACCTTGGGATTCCGCGGTGTGGCCATGACCTAAATGGTCAAGACCAGCCACAAGGATCCCTTCTCCCTCCAAAAATTCGCTCATTTCATGATAGCGGCCGAAATATTCATTCATTCCGTGCGCAACTATCAGAATTGCCCGTATCTTCCCCTTTGGTACGGCTTTCGCACAGTGTATCTGTGTCTTCCCGTCACGGGGATCGATCGTAAATACCCCTGGTTTATACATGATCTCCCACCTTTCGGCGCTCGATAATTTTACATGACCGCCCTATACTCTCTCTTTTCTCTTACTCGATTGACGCACCGGTTCCGATAGCATCACTTCCGGGTGTCATAAGTGCCAGATTTCCCTCTGCGTCCTCCGCGCACAGAAGCATTCCGCATGATTCAAGTCCTGCCATCTTTCTCGGTGCAAGATTTGTAACAGCCATTACTTTCATGCCGATGAGCTTCTCCGGCTCCGGATAGTACTTGCGGATACCTGAAAGGATCTGTCTCTCTTCTTCTCCTATCTGAACCTTGAAGCACAGAAGCTTCTCAGAATTTTCAACAAAAGATGCCTCTTTGATCACACCCACACGGAACTCACACTTTGCAAAGTCATCATATACGATGTTTTCCTTATTCTGGGCCTTTTTAAGATCCATCTTTACTGCAGGAGCCTTTGATTTCTTTGCCTTTTTCTCAGCCTTCTCCTCCTTCTTTGCAGGATAGAGCTTTTCGACTTCTTTCATGATATCTTCCGGCTTTGCTCTCTGGAAAAGTGTTTCCGGATCCTCTGTAACCTTTGTACCGCTTGCAAATCTGCCTGCCTTATCGCAGTCATCCATTGCAGGCTTAACTGTATTTAACTGAGCAAGGATCTTTGCGCTTGTCTCCGGAAGAAATGCCTCGAGAAGAGTAGCACCGATAGTAATTGAATCTGCAAGGTTGTAAAGAGCAGTTGAAAGTCTGTCCTTCTTATCCTCTTCCTTTGCAAGGATCCACGGTGTTGTCTCATCAATGTACTTATTACATCTCTTAAAGAGGTTAAAGATATGTGTAAGCGCATCTGCTACATGCAGGCCCTCCATATCCTTCTCGATCTGAGCCTTTGTTCCGAGTACTACTGCATGGAGATCATCGTCAACAGGCTCTGTAACGCCCTTATTCTCAAGCACACCGCCAAAATACTGGTTACTCATGGAAATAGTTCTCTTTACGAGGTTTCCGAGAGTATTTGCGAGGTCAGAGTTAAATCGCTCTACAAGGAGATCCCAGGAGATAACACCATCTGTCTCGAACGGCATCTCATGCAGTACGAAGTAACGTACGGCATCTACACCAAAAATTTTAACAAGGTCATCTGCATAGATAACATTGCCCTTGGACTTACTCATCTTTCCGTCTTCCTGAAGAAGCCATGGATGACCAAATACCTGCTTCGGAAGAGGCTCACCAAGTGCCATCAGGAAGATAGGCCAGTAAATAGTATGGAATCTTACGATATCCTTTCCGATGAGGTGAAGATCTGCCGGCCAGTACTTCTTGTACAGATCGCCGTGATTTCCATCTGTGTCATATCCAACACCGGTGATATAGTTTACGAGAGCATCAAGCCATACGTATGTTACGTGCTTAGGATCAAAAGGAACCTGGATTCCCCACTTAAAGCTGGTTCTTGATACGCAGAGGTCCTGAAGACCCGGCTTTAGGAAG
>CAMVTN010000014.1 GCA_947170415.1 uncultured Lachnospiraceae bacterium
CTGCTGTATATACTGTTCCATCATATCCGCATTTCCAAAGTAGACCACATCCTGACGTACTCCGGATTCATCAACGGCAGTTCCCTTTAGGACATTTCTGTTTTTTCCAAAAACACGCATATTTTCCATATGCACATTTCTTGCCGCAAAGAGCGGTTTTTCATTACCGGTACCATAAGGTTCCAGTACCTTCAGGTCGTCAACCAGATCCAGTGATGCATAGCTGAACGGAAGCACCATGTCTATATGGACTTTCGGCATCAGGTCATCGTCCGTAAGAGTCGAGTTTTCATTCAGCCTTTGTCTGAACTCTTCCAGTCTGTCCTGTGCGATAGAAAGCCCCGCTGCCATGGCATGTCCGCCAAACTGAAGAAATACATCTCTGATCCTTATCATCTCTTCATACATATTGTATGCTTCGACAGATCGTCCCGAGCCTTTGAGGCACGGTGTTCCATCAGAAAGATGTCCCGGCGTCAGCACAAATGCCGGTTTAGAAAAACGTTCTCTGACCTTTCCCGCAATAATGCCTGCTATACTTTCATGACAATCCGGAAGATATATAACGAGAATCCTGTCATTTTCGCGTTCCGGCGCAGATGCCTGATCTGCAGCTTCTCTTACTCCTTTTTCTGTAAGAGCCTTTCGGCTGTCATTCATCTCTTTAAGAATAACAGCTTTATCATGCGCCACATCGTCATCATCAGAAAGAAGAAGCGTTAATGCATCTTCCGCAGTATCAAGACGCCCAGCTGCGTTGAGGCATGGTCCTAAAACAAACCCTACATGATACGGCTCCAGATCTTTTCCGGAAAGCCCCGAAAGATCAATGAGCGCACGCATTCCTCTGTTCTTAGTGGTCTTAAGTCTCTTAAGTCCTTCACGAACAAGAACCCTGTTTTCTCCGGTAAGCGGCATTACATCTCCGATAGTTGCAAATGCAGCGATTTCCCAAAATTCCTCTGCCTCATCATCAGAGATGTTCATTTTTCTGTAAAGAGCCTGCAGCACTTTCCATGCAACAGCTGCTCCGCAGAGCATCTTATACGGATAAAGACAATCTCCTCTGTGCGGGTCTACCACTGCCGCTGCCGGAGGAAGATCCTCTATTTTTTCATCCTCATCATAATGAAAAGGGATTTCATGGTGATCTGTTACGACAACCGTCATCCCCAGTTCATTTGCAAGAGAAATCTGATCTACGGCAGAAATACCGTTATCACAGGTAAGGATCGTATCTATACCGTCATCTGACGCCTCACGGATCAGATTTTCATTTAAACCATAACCATCCTTTACCCTGTGCGGTATACGATAATCCACATCAGCTCCGGTTTTTCTGAGTCCCTTGACCAGAATAAACGTAGAAGTCACTCCGTCGATATCATAGTCTCCGATCACGCGGATCTTCTTCTTTTCCTTAATTTTATCCGAAAGGATACGGACTGCCTCCGGGCAGTCCTTCATGAGCTCACCTTCAAAAAGTACCGGTTCACCGCTTGCAAGGAATGACCTTGCCTCTTCTTCTGTCGTGATGCCGCGATTTTTCATGATCCTCGCTGCTACAGGAGATATCCCATACTTTTTTCCAAGGGCTTCATAGTCTCCACCCTTTCTGATAACAAACCATTTTTCCATAATGATCAATCAGCTGCGATAGCTGTATTATTATCGTCTCTGAAGTCTTCTGCTTCTGCAAGAGCGGCCTTTACCATGATCGCACACTCGATTCTCTTTCTCTGCAGATCACATCCAAACTTATAGTTACCGTTTATATCACCGCTGCAGTGATAGGAGTTTGCAGCACATCCACCTGAACAGTAGAATCTTGCAAAACACTCTTTACACTCAGGCTTTGAATAAACATTGCACTTACTGAACTTTTCGCAAATATCCTGATTTGTGATCCCATCAAATACTGTTCCGAGCTTGAACTGCTCCTCACCAACAAACTGATGACACGGATACAGATCTCCCCACGGTGTTACAGCGAGGTACTCTCCTCCGGCGCCACAACCCGAAAGACGCTTTGCGATGCAGGGACCACCCTGAAGATCGATCATAAAGTGGAAGAAATTAATATATTTTCCTTCCTTACGTCTCTTGATGATCTCCTTAGCAAGGATATCATACTGCTCGAGGAGAACCGGAAGATCCTCTTCCTTAAGAGCGTACGGCTCCTTAGGATCACAAACAACAGGCTCAACAGAGATCTGTTCAAAGCCAAGATCATGCAAATGGAGCACATCCTTTGCAAAATCAGTATTGTAATGAGTATATGTTCCACGAACATAGTAGTTTGTCTGATTGCGGCTTTCTGCTGCCGCCCGGAACTTCGGCATGATGATATCGTATGAACCTGACTGTACAGCAGTAGGACGCATACGGTCATTAACTTCCTTACGTCCATCGATAGAAAGAACGAGATTGCTCATTTCCTTATTTGCAAACTCAAGGATCTCATCGTTAAGAAGAATTCCGTTAGTTGTAAGAGTAAAACGGAACTTCTTATTTCTGATCTTTTCCTGGGATCTTCCGTATTCAACGAGCTTCTTAACTACATCAAAGTTCATTGTCGGCTCACCGCCAAAGAAATCAACTTCCAGATTTACGCGCTTTCCGGAATGATCCATAAGGTAATCAAGAGCCTGCTTACCTACCTCATAGCTCATAAGAGCTCTGCGTCCATGATACTCACCTTCCTCTGCAAAGCAGTATTTGCAGCGCAGGTTACAGTCATGAGCAATGTGGAGACACATAGCCTTTACGATATGTTCCTCTGACTTATACTGTGAAAACTTCTCTACATACGGTTCATAGATATCCTCAGTGTAAAGTGCTCCGTTCTCAGCAAGACCGCGGATTTCCTCAGCAGCCTCTTTGATCTCATCTTCTTTATATTTTCCACCTGTCTGCTGCATCATTTCATCAACAGAAAGATCCAGATGACCTTCCATAAGCGGGATAAGATCATAAACAATATCGTCAACAATGTGTACAGCACCGGAATTAACATCCATAACTATGTTGTATCCGTTACTCTTATACTCGTGAATCATAAAATTAAATTTCTCCTCAAAAGACGCCCTTAAATATCAGCCAATTAAATGTATATAACAGCGTCAAAACAAAACTATCCAATATACAGAAAGAAAGGAGGGCATATTGCCCTCCTCCCAAAATTTTTTCTGAAAAGCCGGAACTCAGCGATTCTTATTCTCGCAGCTCTGGTTTCCTACAGTACAGCTTGTCTTGCAAGCAGACTGGCAGGAAGTCTGGCACTCGCCGCAGCCGCCTGTGATCATGCTCTTCTTGTAATCTCTGGTATTAAGAGTCTTTACATGTTTCATAGTCGATTCCTCCTCTAATAACGCCAGAATAAATCTGACTAAATTTGTCGGATGTCAGTTTTTAAACGACATAATTACAGCTTATTATATCACAATCCATTTTTCACGCAAGTGGTGTTTCTTCATTAGAAACAATGTCCGGTTCCGCCGGCTTAGGCAACAGGATCATAACCCTTGTTATACGATTTCTTGACGCGCTGAGAACCTCAAGTCTCGTTCCGTTCTCTGTAATGACAAATTCTCCTGCTTCCGGAAGGTGATCCAGATGCTCTATCATAAATCCGCCCAGTGAATCATAATCCTCAGAATCAAATTCTGTTCCAAGATCATCGTTCAGATCATCCAGTTTCATGCTGGCATCTACATCAAATTCTCTCTCGCTAACTTTTCTGATGAGATTTGCTTCATCTTCATCATACTCATCACGGATCTCTCCGACAATCTCCTCCAGCAGGTCCTCCATGGTAACTATTC
Organism: uncultured Lachnospiraceae bacterium; assembly: GCA_947170415.1. GTDB lineage: Bacteria > Bacillota > Clostridia > Lachnospirales > Lachnospiraceae > NK4A144. The sequence continues at coordinate 3,825 of CAMVTN010000014.1, forward strand.
CCACTGAAGCTCCGTATTCATTCAGAACGATAGCCATCGTTACCGAATTTTTCTTCATATCAAGAAGAAGCTCCGATGTACGCTTTCCTTCATAGGTATAATAGGCCGTTCTCATAACATCGCGCACACGGAAAGCCTTTTCCATCGACAAAAAGACATCTTTCATGTGAAGGATACCAACAACATTATCCGTGTCCTCTGCGTACACAGGCACTCTGGAATACTTATCTTCCGCAAATATCTCTTTTACTTCATCAAAAGAGGCACCTATTTCTACTTCCGTAACATCTATCCTGGGGATCATGATATCTTTTGCACGGCTATCTCCAAAATCCACCACATTATTTATGATCTTTCTCTCAGAACGCTCTATTACTCCATCTTCATGGCTAACATCGACCACCGTACGAAGTTCATTCTCTGTCATTGAATGGTCAACGTTATCCAGATCTATCCTCAGAATAAATAAAAGACCGTCCGACAGCTTATTTATGATAAAGATCACCGGTGTGAGCACCCATGTAAGCGCCAATATGATATCAACAACGATCAATGAGATCTTTTCAGAATATGCAGATGCAACGTTTTTCGGTGTTATTTCTCCAAATATCAGCACAAACAGTGTAAGTATCATGGTCATGACACCCACCGGGAAATTTATGCTCATTGCAAGGATCGTCGCAAGCGAAGAAGCTGCTATATTTACAATGTTATTTCCAACAAGGATAGCAGAAAGCATTTTTGCATATCTTTCATGCAGATACAGTATCCTTGCCGCTTTTTTATTCCCTTCCTCTGCTAAAGTCCGGATCCGTATCTTGTTTACAGTAGTAAGCGCTGTTTCCGCACCGGAAAAGAAAGTGGATAATAAAAGAAGGACTATCAAAGCTGCCCATTTTAGATACTCAGACAAAAAAACACCCCCATAAGAATGACAAATATCAAATATGCGTTTTTATACGCTCATCTGATTGTATGCCATTCCACAGAGGGGTGTCAATCAATCCTTTTTACAGAGAATCCGTAAAGCGTTTCAGCGCTTCCATTCCTTCTTCTGTCTGTTTATACACACCGGCATCTTCAAGCACTCGCTTGAATACTATTCCGATCTCTTCTTTAAGGATATCATCGATATTATCGTTATTGATATCCTTATGTCTTTCCATAAAGTCATATGCCCAGTCTGCATGCTTGCTTATCTCATCATCTGCACGAAGATCTTTTCCGGTTAAAATGGCATTTTTAAGGATCTCCATTTCCTCCTTCAGTCTGGCAGGCAGGATTGCAAGTCCCATAACTTCTATAAGACCGATATTTTCCTTTTTGATATGATGCAGTTCATTGTGAGGATGGTACAGGCCCAACGGGCACTCCGGCGTAGTAATATTATTTCTGAGCGCCAGATCCATCTCATAAATATCTCCGCGTTTTCTCGCTATAGGAGTTATTGTATTATGCTGTTCTCCGTCAGTCTCTGCAAAAATATACGCATCTTTATCTGTATAGGATCTCCAGGCTTTCAAAATATGATCAGATAGTTCCACAAGACGCGACGTTTCTTTATGTCTTATCCTTATAACAGTAAGAGGCCATCGTATAACTCCACATTCCACATCCTCAAATCCGGGAACCGTGAACTTCCTCACAAATTCAGCTCTCGCCATAGGAAACTCATAGCATCCCCCCTGGAAATGGTCATGACTCAGTATAGATCCTCCGACTATTGGCAGGTCTGCATTTGATCCGATCGTGTAATGCGGAAAAAGTGAGATAAAGCCAAAAAGTTTCTCAAAGGCCGAACGGTCTATCTTCATCTGAGTATGTTCTGTATTAAACACTATGCAGTGCTCATTATAGTAAACATACGGCGAATACTGCATAAAGAACGGCTGATCAGCGATAGTTATAGGAATTATCCTGTGATTTTCTCTTGCAGGATGGTTAACACGTCCCGCATAGCCTTCATTCTCTCTGCAAAGCTGACACTTCGGATATGAAGACTGAGGAGCATTTTTCGCAGCCGCGATCGCCTTCGGATCTTTTTCCGGCTTACTGAGGTTTATTGTAATATCCAGTACACCATATTCTGTATCCGCTTTCCACTTTACGTCCTTCTTTATACGGTCACGACGGATATAATTGCTGTCCTGACTGAATTTATAGTACCAGTCCGTTGCTTTCTTCGGACTCTCTTCATAGAGTTTCCTGAACTTTCTTCGTACCTCAGAAGGTCTTGGCATCAGACAGTTCATGATACGTGTATCAAAAAGATCACGCGCCACCGGTCCGTTATTTCCACTAAGCCCTTTTTCAGCCGCGTATTCCAGTATCTCCGATAATATTTCCGGAAGCTCTGTCGTAGTCGCTTTTCCCGGATCCTCAAAACTATCAAGTTTAAGACAATCAAGGATCAAATTTGTTGCATATATTTCATCATCCGATGTGATAAGACCTGTTTCCAGTCCATATGACACAAGATTTTTTACAGTCTGATCAATATTCATAACACTACTTTCTTACTTACGCATCTATGCGTCTTGCACCATCAGCTGCATCAGCGATATAGAACTCAGCCACAAGTCCGGATCTCTCTGTGTAAGCTTTGCCGACTTTTTCCTTAAATTCCTCAACAGCATCATTCTTTACGATAGATACGGTACATCCACCAAATCCGCCGCCTGTCATACGTGATCCGATCACTCCCGGCAGCTTCCATGCTTCCTCTGCGAGAATATCAAGTTCCTTGCAGGAAACTTCATAATCATCGCGCAGAGATACATGGGATTCATTCATAAGCTTTCCGAATGCCTCTATATCACCGCTCTTAAGAGCTTCAACCGCTTTGATAGTACGCTGATTTTCATATACTGCATGATGAGCTCTCTTTAAGCATACAGGATCCTTTATAGCATCCTTATACTTTTCAAACCCAGCCTCATCAAGATCACCAAGAGACTTGATATCAACAACTTTCTGCAGATCTGCAAGAGCTGTCTCACTCTCACGACGTCTGTCATTGTATGCACTGCCTGCAAGCTTATGTTTTACCTTTGTGTTTGTGATAACGATCTTCTCATCCTTAAGATTAAGCGGAACATAATCGTACTTAAGTGTAGCTGTATCAAGGAAAATAGCGTTATCCTTTTTACCCATTGCAGAAGCGAACTGATCCATGATCCCGCAGTTCATTCCGTTATACTGATTTTCTGAATACTGACCCATAAGAGCACAGTCAACCATTGTCATATCAATATTGAAAAGATCTCTGCAGATAACCGCCGCAACTTCTTCAATAGATGCTGATGCAGAAAGGCCGCTTCCTGCCGGGATATCAGCAGCCATGACCATATCGTAACCATTAGGCACATGATAGCCGTTCTTCTCAAACGCCCAGATAACTCCCTGCTGATAGTCATACCAGATACCGTTATCATTCGGAACAAGCTTTGTAATGTCTGCTTCCTGCACTCCGTCATTAGGATAGGTCATATTGTACCAGCGAACCTTGTTGTCATCTCTCTTTCTCGCAACCGCATAGTTTCCCATGGTCAATGCGCATGGAAAAACATGTCCACCGTTATAGTCTGTATGCTCACCAATGAGATTTACACGGCCCGGCGCAAAATAGCAGCGGATATCACCCTCTGAACCAAATCTGTTCTTAAACTCTTCAAGTAATTTTTCAATCATTACATATTCCTTTCCATTCGGACGACATGACAATAACAGCAATACAATTCACCGTATATTTTGTCCTTGATAACAGAAAATGCATCCGAACCGTTCTTAAGTTAGGTAAATTTTAACAAAGAACGCATATCGGATGCAATGAAGTTTCGTTACGACTATATGGAATTTTGTTGCATTTTTTTCATGTACACCGTAGGAGCCACGCCCTTGATCTTATGAAAAACTTTTGAAAAATACAGATTGTCGGTAAACCCAACCGATCTGGAGATGGCCATTATATTAAGAGACGAATCACGCATCAGTGCTGTAGCAGCATTTATACGGTAGGCCGTGAGATATTCCTTGGGCGATTCCCCCATGTGTTCCCTAAAAGCTCTGAAAAGATGGCTTCTGCTGATCCCAACATAATCCGCGATCTCCTCAACAGTAATTTCATACGAGTAGTTTGATGCTATAAAGTCCACTGCTTTTTTCACGTATTCTCCGGACGAATCATTTCTCCTTCCGGGTCCACTGGAAACACTTATCAAAAACGAAAGCAGTGTATATACTCTCCCCGTCATTTCGACCTGATTTGCGAGATCGTTTCCTCGGGCATCATAGATACTGAGAAGCCTGCGTCTCATCTCCTGACTTTCTTTAGGACCGTGATGGATTATCGGCTGTTCTTCGGAAAAATCTGTAGCAAGCATAAGAGAAGGAACTTCCGTCCCCGAAAAACCCACCCAATAATACTCCCATGGATCTCCATAGTCTGCGTAATAATGAACTTCCTGATATGGATATATCAGAAATGAATCTCCCGCATGAATGGAAAAAGTCCTGCCTTTCCATTCAAGGGTACCGCAGCCTTTCACAATGTGATGGATCAGAAAATGATCTCTGACTCCGGGACCCCAACTATGCCCGGGGCCGCACCTCTGATATCCCGTATTATATACAGAAAGCGAAACTACTTCTTTTTCATTCAGTTCAAATATATTTTTAAATATTCTTTCCTGTTTCTTTTTCTTCATAGTAAGTATCGAGGAAGTTGTGCTTCTCCCCGTCTTTTTTATAGGCAATGACCGTATCCAGATGAACGTTCTCTACACTCTTGAAAATATTGGCTTCCACGTACTGATTCTGCTCGTGGAGCATCTTTATGAGTTCCTTAACATCTGCTCTTTTTGAACCTTTTCCGGTGCCTCCGCATGTAGCACAGCTCTCGGTAAATCTGCACGCACATGCTATAAAGTTAAGATTATTATAATCTCTCCATCTCTTAATATCGTCCTCACGAATGAGATATAAAGGGCGGATGAGTTCCATCCCCGGGAAATTCTGGCTATGGAGTTTCGGCATCATAGTCTGAACCTGTCCTCCATACAGCATACTCATAAGGATAGTCTCTATAACATCATCATAATGATGTCCCAATGCGATCTTATTACATCCAAGCTCCCTTGCATGACTATACAATGCACCTCTTCTCATCCGGGCACAAAGATAGCATGGTGATTCGCCCTCTCCTGCAACAATATCATAGATCTCTGAATTAAAAACTGTGATCGGAACCCCAAGAAGCTTCGCATTATCAAGTATTGTCTGATAGTTAAGTTCATTATATCCGGGATTCATAACAAGATAGACTACATCAAAATTTTTCTTTCCATGACGAGCCAATTCCTGAAAAAGCTTAGCCATGAGCATGGAATCTTTACCACCGGAAATACATACAGCAATACGATCACCATCCTGTATCATTTCATATTGCTGGATCGCACGAACAAATTTTGTCCAAAGCTCTCGTCTGAAAGTCTTTATGATGCTGCGCTCCGCTTTTTTTGCAGATTCTTCCGAAGCGCTGTCATCCGATAAAAGTTCTTCCATTCTTTTCTGAAGTACTGCCTGCCACCCACGTTCTATATTATAGGCTTCGATACCTTCTGCTCTAAGTCTCTCTGCAATATCCGCACTGCGTTTTCCTGTATAACAAAGCAGATAGACCGGCTTGTCCTTTGTTATATCAGCAATATGTTCATCGAACTTTTCCCATTCGATATTCACTGCATTCGGAAGGGACTCAGTCTTAAACTCCTGCTCGGTACGGACATCGATCAAAATATAATCTCTGGCATCCGCCTGCATTTCTTCTAACGTAACATCAATCTTTTCGCTCATAAACATATCCTTCTGTCCTGCAAAGCCGGATGATTTCATTACACACTCCGACACATATAAAAGGGCAGCCACCGGGTATTTCTCCGGCAAATCTGCCCTTGATGATCTCAATTCAATTTTCACCGATCAGCGCAAGTTTCTCAATAGCACTCTCAGCGATCAGTATTTCATATCTTTCTTCTAAATACGCTTTTCCTGCTGCGTCAAGTCTTACAAGATCACCGAATTCCATCGCGATCAGGCAGACCCTTCTAAATGTCTGCTCAGTGAGATGTCCCTTTATGACCAACAGATAGTACGCATCTCTTTTTTCTGTAACATACAGTCTGCTCTCAGCTCTTTCGGCCGATCTGCAGGCTCTCGCATATCTTACAGCATCTTCCAGATCATCAAATTTCGAAATAAATGATGTGATCTCAGGAACTCCGGAAGACTCTTCTTCCTCCTCTTTATCAAGAGACTCTTTTAATAGATCCAGCTCTGCCATCGCCTCCGGCGAATCATTTCCACCGAGCCGAAGCTGCTCTTCCATCATTTCGAGAATTTCCCTTCTGACTTCTGCCGAAAGTTTTTTTCGACTTTTGTTAAAAACTATTGAAATAGTATTATCCTTAAGCACCGTGATCTGAGCACTAGCCATCCGGATAACATCCACATTCTCAATCCCTAAAGTACGCACTGCTTCACTCAATAGTTCCGCAAAGAACTTACCGGTGCGGGCATTTTTTGTAATGATATCATCAAGATCGATTCCGTAATCACCCAATTCGTCTTCCGAAAGGACACATCTGATCTCGTTATCATTAAGCCTCGTAAACTTCATTATGTCCGCTTCCCCTTTCACAAACAATGAATCATAACTCGTTCATTATAACATATGCCTGTTTTATATGTTAAGATGTAAGGGTCAAAAGTAAATTTTGCCCCTTACTGATGTCACGGATTGCTTCATTGCTACGCAATTCCCGCAATCCTAAAACACTCGCATTCCGCGTAATAACGCTACTTGCTCGTGTTTTGCGGGTCCCAAGGTCTCAATCCTCTTTGTGCAAGCACAATCGGATTTTGACCTTTTGACCCTGACATCATGTTAAGTGGGATTACCCTTGTCGATCGCCTCTTTAAGCAATTTGATGATCTTGCCATAATTTTCCGGTTCATGTGGAAACTTACATTCCATACATGTCTTTATACTCTTTCCGTCTTTATGAAGTATAGAATAATTTCCCGGACACGAATCAAGAAAATATAATGGGCAATAACAAAAAAGACAATTTATCTCCTTCATATCATGACAAGGATAATAACGACATTCTCTGTTTTCAAAAAACCTAAACGAGTTTTCCATCGATCACTCCTATTTTAATACCGCATAGAGGATTGCAATAACAGTCAGTCCGATTCCTTCACCAACAAATGCTGATGTTGTCATTAGCCGGTTTACCCTTATGATATCATCTGTTCTTATCTCTCTGTCAGGGTCTCCGATCGTTGGTTTTTCAACGATCTTTCCAAAATAACTCGCGTTACCGGCAAGCTGGACTCCAAGTGCTCCTGCCGTCACAGATTCTGTCTGTGCAGAATTCGGACTGCTGTGTTTTCTACGATCCCTTTTCCAAATTACATATGCTTTTTTTCCGGAAAGTTCCTCATCCGCAAAATAAGAACACCCGATCATCAATAATGCCGATATCCTTGATGGCAGATAATTCAAGACATCATCAAGCTTCGCAGCCGCACGTCCAAAGTAGAGATATCTGTCATTTTTATAGCCTATCATGGAATCCATGGTATTTACAGCTTTATAGAAAAATCCAAGTACCGGGCCACCTATGAATAGAAAGATCATTGGTGCAATTACACCGTCCGATGCATTTTCTGCTACCGTTTCCACTGCCGCCTTTGTAACTCCCTCTTCCGAAAGAGACGCAGTATCTCTGCCAACGATCATTGATACTGCAAAACGCCCTGCCTCAAGCCTTTCTTCCGGACTTCCGGCACCTGTAAGTGCCTTATAAACCTTCATACTTTCTACTCTAAGGCTCTTAACCGCAAGTATCTGCCAGGTCATTACTGATTCTGCAAGGTACAAAAGCACAGGTGAGATCATCCTGCAAGCCATAAGTATTCCTATCGCTACAGCGCTGGTTATGCTTATCACCAATACACATAAAAGTAATCCACGAAAAAATTCCTTTTTATGCTGCTTCTCTTCACTTATTTTGTTGCCCCTACGTGGATAGAGGATTTTTTCCCAAAAACTGATCAGCTTACCGATCGCTACAACCGGATGCGGAAATCCATGTGGATCACCTATAATAAGATCCATCAAAAAGCCTGTAAGACACGCTGCAAATCTAAGTATCATTTTATCTTTTCCGGAATACCTGCAAACACTCTATATACTGCTTCCGATCGTGAAGCAAGTCGTATCACGGTTCTTCCGAGTCCTTCCCTATATTTCCTGTCCTCTATAGAAAGAGGTACGACACCTGAGCCAACTTCCTCCACCAAAAGAATAACATCTGTATTCTCTGTAAATATCTCCGATGCCTTTTTTACAGCAGTTTCCGGATCATTACGAAACCATTCATTAAAACCGACACATATCTTTCCGGAAATTTCCTGTTTTCCGAGGTTTTCCGCTATATTCAAAACTTCTCTATCAGGATAAGTTTTTGCCGCAAATTCACGTTTTCCCTGATATTTTCCTCCGATAATGAGGATCATTCTACACCACCTTTTTAACACATGGGATACCTGACACCACCTCAGTCACCACATCTGCGATAGCTGCTATACGTATATGCAATTGTCCAAGCATCTTCATATATGTATCTGTCTCAGCTGCATAAATAATCCCGTCTCTAAAAATATCATCCGAAACAACGATGAGTTTATCTGCTTTTTCGCCGAGATGCAAAACATCCCTATATATATTGTCTGCGGTACTTATCGGATCATTCATTTCGCCATTTTCTTTAAACAATTCATTTGCTGCCAGATCCGAAAGGCTTTCCAGCAGCAAAATATTATTGTTTATATTAAATTCTTCAGTAATCTTCCCGATATCCGTCTGTCTTTCAATTGTCGTAAAACCACATCCCTGTCTTGCTTCTCTATGACGTCTTATCCGATTTTCTGCTTCTCGTCCAAAAGGAGCCATTGTCGCAAGATAAAACAGGTCTTGAAAAGATTCTTTTCCATCAACGGCACACTTCTCCGCAAAAGCCGATTTTCCACTTCCACTGCCGCCTATTATCAAATGGATCATTTCTCAATTACCTTGTATATTGCTTTCCTGTACGTCATTCTCTTCGATATGTCTTCTCTTAGCGATCTCACTTATCGCATCATCAAAAAGGATCTTCAACAGCGCCGCCACCGGAACCGCAAGCAGCATTCCCATAAAACCACCAATTGCACTTCCTGAGATCAAAGCTATGATAACAAGCATGGGATGAATTTCTATACTTGCACTCAGAAGTTTTGGATTGATAATATTTCCATCAATAGTCTGGATCACGAAGAAAACAATAATACCGATGACCATTCTCTTAAGATCACCATTAAGAAGACATACCAGAATAGTCGATCCATAGCCAACGATTGGCCCTACATAAGGGATCAGATTTCCTATACCACTAAGAATACCAATAAGGATCGCATATTTAACTCCCGCAAAGGTAAGGGCAACACCTGCCATAAGAGCGACTATAAGCGCATCTGCCAGCTGTCCCCTGATATATCCTGAAAATACATGATCCGCATTTTCAACCAAACCGCAGAAGCCCTTATAAACCTTCTTTCCGGTAAGAGCCCGAAGGACACGCCCCCAGTATTTTTTAAGCGAATCGCCGTCTATCAGAAAATAAATGCAAAAGATGATCGCAAATATAAGATTTGTGAAAAAGCTGCCTATATTTGCTGCAGATGTGATCATATTTTTTGCAGTACTCTGAATGGCGGAACTAAGAAAACTACCGGCCTCTTCAATATATGACTCCAATGCCGGAGATTCTAGATTAAGCTCATTTAGTCTTGCATTCATAACACGATAAAGGCTATTTAAGTTTCTTACATACAGCTTAACTGTTTCCGAAATTGAATCAATATCTGCAAGCATTATCTGACGTGTTAAAGTAGAAACGATCACTGATAATATAGCTATAACAAGAGCAGCTGCCAGTATCATCGTTAACGCAACCGCAGGAGTTCTGGCTCTCACAGCCTTTTCAGCCTTATACATCGGAAGCTTTTTGAATTGTTTTTCCAAGAAGCTTACTACCGGCTGCAGGATATATGCCAATGCAAAACCTGCAACAACCGGCTTTAATACTATCCCGAGCCACCGTATCCCGATCATGATGCTATTAAAAACCGATCCAATATTATCGGTAAATCTGATCAGCAAAAAAATGATCAAAAAAGTAGCTATCACATACCTTGCAATCGCTGTATATTTGGGATTTAAATACTTTTTAACGTTCATAGCCCGTCCTCTTTTATATGCCAAATCTATCAATCATTATATCATGATTGCAAACTCAACGTGTTATAATTAATCGATAGTCAAAGGAGGTCGTGAGGATTTATGATCATTAGAAAGCATTTTATCTTTTCAGGTTCTGTACAAGGAGTTGGTTTTAGATACCGTGCTCACTACGCTGCGCTTTCCCGCGGTCTTACAGGTTATGTCAGAAATCTGTCTGACGGTACTGTCGAAATGGAACTTCAGGGAGATTCAAACGCAATTTCGCAATGCATAGGCGATATAGACTCGGGACATTTTATCCACATTGACGGTATAGAGTCAAAAGAAATACCGCTTTCCGAAGAAAGCGGCTTTAAGGTACTTGGTTCGTATTAATCTTACAGATTCTGATATCTGCCAAGAAAGCTCTTCATTCTCTCATTTTCAGATGAGAATACTTTTTCAGGTGTTCCCTGCTCAACGATCACACCATGCTCCATGAACACCACTTCATCACTGATATCTCTGGCAAATGCCATCTCATGTGTTACGATCACCATCGTAATATGCAGATCTGCAAGTGATTTTATTACTTTCAGAACTTCTCCTGTAAGCTCCGGATCAAGTGCTGAAGTAGGCTCATCAAAAAATAAGATTCTCGGATTAAGCGCAAGGGCACGAGCTATCGCAACTCTCTGACACTGTCCGCCGGACAACTGACATGGATATGCGTCAGCCTTGTCGCAAAGTCCCATCCTGTCCAGAAGTTTTCTTGCAGTTTCCTCTACTTCTTTCTTATCTCTTTTCTGAACCCTTATAGGCGCATCTGTAATATTACGGAGTACCGTAAGATGCGGAAACAGGTTAAAATTCTGAAAAACAAGGCCAAAAATAGATGAAATCTTCTTTAATTCAGCCTTTGATGCATATTCAACTTTTCCACTTTCAGTTCTTGCCGCGATATTTCCGTCGTATACGATCTCACCACCATCAATGGTTTCCAGACCTGTAGCCAGCCGAAGAAGTGTCGACTTTCCCGAACCCGAAGGACCGATAATGGAAAGAATCTTTCCTTCCTCTACGGAAAGAGATATATCCTTTAATATTTCTTCTCCATCAAAGGATTTCTTTATATTTTTTAATTCCAATAATGCCATTTTCCGTGATTCCTTCCGCCATTAGTTATAATAAGACATTTTCTTCTCAAGAAAATCCATTCCCCATGCAACAACCGCATTAAACACATAATAGAAACATGCAGCAGCCACAAAAGGCATCATGCTGGTCTGTGAACTTGCGAGCGCCTTTGCAGTTGTAAACATCTCTGCCACACTTATAGTAAATGCAAGAGACGTATCCTTTACAAGGGTTATTACTTCATTCGTCACAGAAGGAAGGATCCTCTTTATAACCTGTGGAAGAATTATCACAAAAAACGTCTGAACTCTGCTATATCCCAGTATCTGCGCTGCCTCATATTGTCCCTTGGGTATCGACTGGATTCCGCTTCGATATATTTCTGCAAAATAGGCTGCATAGTTAATTGCAAATCCTATAAGTGCTGCCCATATCCTGTATCCATTTGAAACCTTGATCCCAAAAATATAGTACGGACCAAAATATACTACCATTAGCTGGAGCATCAACGGTGTTCCGCGCATTATCGATATATATATTTTTGTGATCCCCGAGATCACAGGATTACGGCTCATCCTTCCAAAGGAAACGATCAGTCCTAACGGAAGCGATACAAGCAGTGTCACTACAAAGATATATATGCTCACCCCCATACCTTCTGTAAGTGACAATATAAGACGCGCAAAACTCATGTAAATATAGTTCCTTTCAAGAAAATTTTAGAATACTTCTTATTTGGAGATAGTCGTAACATCACGACCAAACCACTTATTGGAGATTTCTGCAAGAGTTCCGTCTGCAGCCATATCCTTCATAGCAGCACTTACTTCATCGCAAAGCTCTGTATTTCCCTTCTTAAAGCCGATTCCATACTGCTCTGATGCGAAAGGCTCATCAAGAACACGAAGATCCATACCACCACTTGTGATCTTGTACTCTGCTACTGTGCTGTCCATAGCGATGGCATCAACTGAACCCATATCAAGATCCATCATCGCTGTATTATAGTCGGGAGTTGTCTGGAGTGTACCAAAAGATGCTGCAAGTTCCTGATTTTCCTCTTCCTTCAGAGCAGCCTCCGCAGATGAATCAGCCTGAACTTCTACAACTTTGCCGGCAAGATCTGCTGCTGTCTTTATATCACTGTCATTTCTAACTACAAAGACCTGACTATTGTCCATATATGCTTCGGACCATGTGTAGTCCTCTTCTCTTCCGCTGATAGTGAAACCATTCCAAATACAATCGATAGTTCCTGCATCCAGCTCAGCATCTTTGGAATCCCATGCGATCGGCTGAAAAACAACCTCTTTGCCCATGCGCTTTGCTGCCTCTGCTGCAAGATCCAGATCAAAACCTGTAAACTCGCCGTCGTCTCCCTTAAATCCCATCGGTGGGACATCCTGGTCACATCCTACAACAAATTTCCCATTGTCGGTGGTAGATGCAGTTTCTGAAGCAACTGCTGTCTCAGATGCTGCTGCGGTTGATGCATTTTCCTCTGATTCCTTTGTTGCAGAAGCATTTCCGCATCCAACGAATGTTGCCGCCATAAGTACTGCAAGTCCCAATGCCATTGCTTTTTTCATAATGATCCTCTCATTCCAGTGCCATAGTAAAAATAAAGACACCTATCCCTTATAATCCGTTTCTCTAAAACACTTTACTATGGTAGCAAATTAAAGTGTTTCTGTAAAGAAAAAAGGTCAATTTTCTTTTGACCTTTTTAACTATTAAAAAAGCCGGTATCCAAAGGATACCGACTTCACTAATACTCTCTCGCAGTGATTACTTAGCGTAATCTGTAACTCTGCTCTCACGGATAATATTGACTTTGATCTGTCCGGGATACTCCATCTCGTCCTCGATCCTCTTTGCAATATCATGTGCCATGAGCACCATTTCAGCGTCGTTGACCTGATCAGGAACTACCATCACGCGGACTTCTCGACCTGCCTGAATGGCAAAGGACTTTTCAACTCCCTTAAACGAGTTAGTAATATCTTCAAGTTGCTTCAGACGTTTTGTATAGGCATCAAGAGTCTCTCTCCGTGCGCCCGGACGAGCGGCGGAAATAGTATCTGCTGCCTGTACGATACATGCGATCAGGGATGTCGGCTCAACATCACCATGATGTGATTCTACAGCATTGATAACAATAGGAGATTCCTTATACTTGCGGCAGATATCGGAACCAAGCTGTATATGACTGCCTTCCATCTCGTGGTCAACAGACTTTCCGATATCATGAAGCAGACCTGCGCGCTTAGCCATACGGACATCAAGTCCGATCTCCGAAGCAAGGAGACCTGAAAGCTCTGCAACTTCAATGGAGTGCTTCAATGCATTCTGTCCATAACTTGTTCTGAACTTCATGCGGCCAAGAAGTTTTATCATTTCCGGATGAATATTCGGCACGCCTACCTCCAGACAAGCTGCCTCTCCCTCTTCACGGATCTCTGTGTCGACTTCCTTCTTTGCCTTCTCTACCATTTCCTCGATCTTTGCCGGATGGATTCTTCCGTCAATGATCAGTTTTTCAAGTGCGATCCTTGCAATTTCTCTCCTTATCGGATCAAAAGCTGAAAGGATCACTGCCTCCGGTGTATCATCAATGATAAGATCAACACCTGTCATCGTTTCGAGAGTACGGATATTTCTACCCTCTCTTCCGATGATCCTTCCCTTCATTTCATCGTTGGGAAGCTGTACTACTGAGATCGTTGATTCTGCAACATAATCAGCTGCACAGCGCTGTATTGCATTCACAACATACTCTCTGGCCTTTTTGTCCGCTTCTTCTTTTGCACGTGACTCATATTCTTTAATCATCAGTGCGGACTCGTGCTTTACATCGTCTTCAACAATTTTTAAAAGATATTCCTTTGCCTGTTCAGAGGTTAGTCCGGAGATTCTCTCCAGTTCCCGTACACGATCTTCGTTGAGTTTCGCTATCTTTTCTTTCTGCCGGTTCAGCTCTTCTTCCCTGGCATTACAGTTCTGTTCACGTTTTTCAACTGCTTCGGCTTTCTTGTCCACAGCCTCTTCCTTCTGCTGTGCACGCTTCTCCAGCCGCTGTGCTTCCGCGCGTCTGTCTCTGGCTTCTTTTTCTAATTCATTTTTCTGCCTGATAGACTCTTCCTTTACTTCCAGAAGTTTCTCACGCTTAAGTTCTTCAGCCGCCTTCGATGCCTTGTCAGTGATTTCCTTAGCCTTTGTGTCTGCATCTCCGATGATCTTTTTGATCTTCTGCTCATGGATATTTGTAGCCACAATCGCTGCAACAGGAACTGCTATTACCAATGTCACAAGAACGGCAATGATAACAGGAACCATCTGTACAGGAGCACCTCCTTATTAAATTTTTATTGCATTTTGTTAAAATCTTTCGTCGGCAAAACAAAAGATTCTATAAATATCACAGAATACAACAAAAATATTTTATTCTATTGTACATATTATGTCAAGTAAGATGACTCTGCACTAAACGCCGTAACCACGCTAAAAATCAAGATTTTTTCGGTATTTAGGTTATATGTTTCAAGCACATTTTCAACGTTATTCGTCAAACGTTTTTTTCTTTCCATGCAGATATCTCTCTTCTGATGTCTGACATCGAAAAACCTTTTCCCAATAGAAAACGTATTAGTTTCTGTTCCTTTTGAAAGTCAAGTTCTGATGGATCCGGACATTTCTTTTCAATCAGTTTCATTATGACACCCGTATCACTATCACCGAGTTCCTGCAGTGCATCTGCAACCAACTGACGATCTATCCCCTTACTTATAAGTTCCATCTCTATCATCTTTCGACTTTTTTGTCTGGACTTTTCATAAGCATATTGGGATGCATATCTGGCATCATTAAGATAATTGCCTCGTTTTGCTGCTTCCACCGCAGCATCGATCGCCTCCTCGGGATACATATTCTCTCGAAGCTTTTCACGAAGCTGTTTTTCAGTCCTGTCCATTTTATCAAGGAGATGCAGTGTCCTTGTCTTTGCCCGTTTGATCAACGTTTCTTCAAGGATCGTTTCCCACACTGCATCGCCGAGTTCTTCACCCTCTTTTAAACCGTATTTCTTTACCTCTGCACTATAAAGAACAAAAGACGGTTCATCATTTAGAGAGATCAGATACTTTCCCTTTCTCCAGGTTTCTATAGCAGTAATGATCATATTACTTCTTTGCGTCGTCCTTTGCCTCAGCCTTCTTTGAATCTGCAGGCTTTACCTCAGGTGATGCATTATCATCTGCTTCCAGACCGAAATGAACTCTTACAGCATGTTCTACCTCGTCACAGATTTCCTTATGCTCTGCAAGATAACCCTTTGCATTTTCACGTCCCTGTCCGATCTTGTCACCATTGTAAGAGAACCATGCTCCGGCCTTATTGATAATATTCAGGTTAACTGCCAGATCAAGAATATCACCGATAGTAGAGATACCCTTACCGAACATGATGTCAAACTCAGCTTCCTTGAACGGAGGAGCGATCTTGTTCTTTACAACCTTTACACGAGTACGGTTACCGATAACTTCACCGCCCTGTGTGATCTTGTCGATACGACGTACGTCCATGCGGACTGATGAATAGAACTTAAGAGCACGTCCACCTGTAGTAGTCTCAGGATTACCAAACATTACGCCAACCTTTTCACGTAGCTGGTTGATGAATACTACGATACAATTTGACTTACTGATGACTGCTGTCAGCTTTCTGAGTGCCTGAGACATAAGACGTGCCTGGAGACCCACATGAGAATCACCCATCTCACCATCAATCTCAGCCTTTGGAACAAGAGCTGCTACAGAGTCTACAACTACGATATCAACGGCACCGGAACGTACCATTGTCTCAGTGATCTCGAGAGCCTGCTCACCGGAATCAGGCTGGGAAATATAAAGATCATCAATATTTACGCCAATATTCTTTGCATAAACCGGATCAAGTGCATGCTCCGCATCAATGAAAGCAGCAACACCACCGCGTTTCTGAACTTCCGCTACCATGTGAAGTGTAACTGTTGTCTTACCTGAAGACTCAGGTCCATAAATCTCAACTATACGTCCACGCGGAATACCACCAAGTCCGAGCGCAATATCCAATGAAAGAGAACCTGTAGGAATCGTCTCAATATTCATGGTGTTGGACTTATCGCCGAGTTTCATTACCGCGCCCTTGCCGAACTGCTTCTCAATCTGTGACAGCGCGACATCAAGTGCTTTCTGCTTATTATCATCCATGTTAATCTTTTTCCTTTCTTATTGGTTCGGAGGCTCCACATTATGTGCTTTCTACCGTCCGCCTTACCGAACCTTCGTTCGTGATTAATAGTAACTCAAACAGGAGTTCTTGTCAACCTTGAAGATTTTCGAAGATCTGATCTTTTTGACACATATATTTTTTAATTGAAATAAAAATGGAAAATTTTCGGCGAACGCCGGTGATAAGGGACAGTCTCCCCTGAATGGTCTGTTTTCAATTCAGAAAACAGACCCGTTAATTATACATGATTAAATAGAAAGTGCAACCCCGGACAAATTCAATCTGTGTCAGGACCGGGCATAAATGATGTGTCCCCCTTTTTTATATCCACTGCACCGGAAAGAAGGTTTATAAGATCCGCCTGAAACGCCTCGGTGGTTTCTTCAGGAATATCCACTCTGAATAACACTTTATCCGTATACTCCGGTTCCAGCGGAACAATACCTCTGTCCGACAAAAATCTTCTAAACGTACCTTCCGACGGATAGGCAAACGTCACTTCAAATCTTGTCATCGGACGCATCCTTAAAATCTCCGCCTGTTCAAGCGCAGCCTTCGCAGCATCCGTATAAGCCCTGACCAATCCTCCGGTACCGAGAAGCGTTCCACCAAAGTATCTTGTCACGACAAGTACAACATTTTTTAGTCCGCTTCCACGTAAAACATCCAGCATAGGTCTTCCTGCTGTTCCCGAAGGCTCACCGTCATCAGACGAATGCTCTCTGTCAGGAGCTCCGTCTTCTCCCAATATGATCGATGCACTGCAGTGATGCTTCGCATCATAATATTTCTTTCTGGCAGCAGCCAACACGGCAGATGCATCCTCCGGAGTCTCTGCAAAAGAAAGCTCACCTATAAAACGCGATTTCTTTTCAATTATTGTTCCGGTATAAAAAGCATCATTCCTTAGTGTACGATATGACTTCAAGCTTCACTTTCTCCATTCTCACGTTTTCCTGCGCTTTTCCCAGTGTCACCTTCCGTAACCACACCATAATGCGAAGGATCGACCGCTGCATTTTTCTGCCGAACAGCCTTTTTATATTCTTCTATCTGCTTATTTGTTCCATAGGCTATGGCATGATTCGGACATACATCCGCACACGCAGCACAAAGTAAACAAGGCTTTGGCCATACCGGTCTGCCGTCTACCATCTTTATGTGACCTGTAGGGCAGCTCTCCTCACAAAGTCCGCATCCATCGCAATCTTCAGTACAGAAAAAGCGATTCTGCATACCGGGCATTTCCCACTTTTCTTTTTTAAATATTTTTTTAACGATTGATTCAATACTCATGAAAATGATTATATCTACAAAACCAGGTAAAGACAATAAGAACCGGAGATGTCCGCATCGATCCGCGAAATCTCCGGTTTTGATCATTATGCTGTATGAACAGCGTCTGCCATAGACTTTACAAATTCACGGACCGGCTCTACACAGTCCTTTCCATGCTCACCAACTATGCGAACAATGGCACTTCCACTTATGACACCGTCTGAAACCGCTGCCATTTTTGCTGCCTGCTCAGGATTTGAAATTCCAAATCCGATGCAGCATGGGATATCGGATGCTTCATGAGCCTTTCCCACCATACTTCCAACATCAGAAGTGATCTCATTTCTGACACCGGTCACACCAAGAGATGATACGCAATACAAAAATCCCTCTGATGTCTTTGCTATTGTCTGTATCCTCTCTTCTGAAGTCGGAGCAACCATTGCTATCTGAGCAATCCCATATTTATCGCAAGCTTCACTCAGTTCCGCTCTTTCTTCAAAAGGAACATCCGGTACGATCACGCCTGAAATACCGATCTCTTTGCACCGCTGCATAAACTTTTCCTTGCCATATGTATAAATCGGATTCATATATGTCATAAATACCATGGGAATATGCATTGACGGCGCGATCTCAGCTATTGCATCCATCAGAAGATCTGTGGTACATCCATTTGCCAGCGCTCTCTCATCCGCATCCTGTATTACCGGTCCCTCAGCCATAGGATCAGAAAAAGGAATGCCTATCTCAACCAGATCTGCTCCCGCATCCTGGAGAGCAAGGAGTACTTTCTTTGTAGTATCAAGATCCGGATCTCCGCCTGTAATAAAAGGTATAAATGCCTTACGTGTCTTAAATGCCTCTTTAATATCAATCATGGATATCTTTCCCCCTATAACGTGCGATCGCAGCCACATCTTTATCGCCTCGACCGGATACAGTCACAACCATTATCTGATCCTTACTCATCTGAGGTGCAAGCTTCATCGCATATGCAATAGCGTGAGAGCTCTCGATTGCCGGTATGATCCCCTCTGTTCTGGAAAGATACTCAAATGCATCTACAGCCTCATCATCTGTAATAGACACATATTCCGCGCGTCCTGTGCGGAAAAGTTCTGCATGCTCAGGACCGATCCCTGGATAATCAAGACCTGCCGAGATCGAATAAACCGGAGCGATCTGACCATATTCATCCTGACAGAAAAGTGACTTCATACCATGGAAAATTCCGGGCTTACCTGTAGCTACAGTAGCCGCTGTACGAGGAGTGTCCGCTCCCTCTCCCGCTGCCTCACATCCGATAAGACGTACTTCTGTATCCGGGATAAAATCATAAAAAGTTCCCATCGCATTTGAACCACCGCCAACACATGCAAGAACAGTATCAGGAAGCCTGCCTTCTGCCTTAAGCACCTGCTCTTTTATCTCCTCGCCGATGATCTTCTGAAAATCTCTGACGATTATCGGAAAAGGATGAGGTCCCATTACAGAACCTATGCAGTAATGAGTATCCTCGATCCTCGCAGTCCACTCACGAAGAGCAGCATTAACAGCATCTTTAAGAGTACGGGTTCCTGTCTTTACTGCATTTACCTTCGCGCCGAGAAGCTCCATTCTGTAGACATTAAGCGCCTGACGCTCTGTATCGATCTCGCCCATAAAGATCTCGCACTCCATACCGAGAAGAGCCGCGATCGTAGCTGTCGCAACACCATGCTGACCTGCACCGGTCTCAGCTATGATGCGCTTCTTTCCCATTTTTTTCGCAAGGAGACACTGTCCCAGACAGTTATTTATCTTGTGAGCACCTGTATGATTCAGGTCCTCTCTTTTAAGATAGATTTTTGCTCCGCCCAGATCTTCCGTCATTTTCTTCGCATATGTAAGTAGTGACGGACGTCCTGCATAATCACGATAAAGATCATTTAATTCCTTTACAAATTCCGGATCATTCTTATAGTGTTCATATGCCGCTTCCAGCTCATTTACGGCATTCATAAGTGTTTCCGGTATATACTGACCACCATAAGGGCCAAATCTTCCTTTTGTTCCCATTCTGATTCCCTTTCCTTCAAACATTACTTTTCCCTTTCTAAACAGATATTTTTAATAATCTCCATTACCTCCAGTGTCTTTTCTCTGCTCTTATGATCTCCTTCTTCTACAGAAGAACTCAGATCAACACTGTAAGGACGAAACTTTCTAATACGTTCTTCCAGATTTCCTGCATTTAATCCGCCTGCTATAAATAACGGATGCGAAAGCTTTTCAGGTATTAGGCTCTCATCCATGGTAACTCCGGATCCGCCCAAAACTCCCTTTACATATGTATCAGAAAGCAGATACTCAACATCCAGTTTATCCGCTTTTATGATGTCGCCACGACTTTTTGCCCTTATTCCGCGTATGAGAGGTACGTCCACCTGCAGCCGAAGCTGTTCTATATAGAGCTCATCTTCGTCACCATGAAGCTGTACCATCTGGATGATGTCATTATTCACAAGTTCTACCACATGATGAAGCGGCTCATTTACAAATACACCAACTAAAGGTATGTCTTCATTAAGCGAATCCCTTATGTGAAGTGCCTGCAGATCATCCACAAAATGCCTGGTCTTTGCAAAAACCACTCCACAAAAATCAGGCTCTGCCTCATTCATGAGCTTTGCATCATCTATGTTCATTAGTCCGCAGATCTTTATCCTGGTCCGCCATCGCTTACCTGCTCCGCTTCCATTTTTATCCATCGCTCCTGAAGTCATTTTTTTACCTCTGCTAAAAAATCACTGTCCCTTAAGACTCTTCAGTGCCGCCTGTCTGTCCAATGCTCTCATCAGACTCTCTCCCACAAGCACGGCATCCACATGATATTTTGCAAGTTCCGCTATATCATCATGAGAATGTATCCCGCTCTCTGCCACAAATAAAACGTTATCCGGAACATCATCCATGTATCTTAAACAGTTATGGATATCTACTGTGAAATCTCTTAAATCTCTGTTATTTACTCCGAGGATACGTGCTCCGGCATTCACGCAGCGCTTCACTTCTTCGGAATCATGCGCTTCAAAAATACATGAAAGTCCAAGTCCGTCCGCGATTTCCCTGTACTCCCTAAGCTCCTCATCTGTGAGGATCGCTGCGATAAGAAGTACCGCGTCTGCACCACTCACCTTTGCTTCGTATATCATATAGGGATCAATGGTGAAATCCTTGCGTAAAAGAGGGATATCCACCTCTCCACGTATCTCTTTTAAGTATTCTATATCTCCCATAAAATATTCAGGTTCTGTCAGTACTGATATACAGGATGCTCCCGCTTCCTCATAGTCTTTTGCGATCTCTGTATAAGGAAAATCCGGTGCGATAAGACCTTTTGAAGGGGAAGCCTTTTTTACCTCACAGATAAAATGCATCTCCTCATCTGTTTTAAGTGCCTCTTCAAAAGCAAATGCCGGAAGTTTATATGTACATTTTTTCGCCATATCCATCATCTCTTCCGGTGATATTTTTCTTTTTGAGAGTTCTACTCGTTTTTTTGTCGATGCCACAAGGTCATCAAGAATCATTTAATCTTCCTTTCTATTCTTATACGAAAATCCCGGACAGCGAATAAACGCTGCCCGGGACAGAATAATCTGCGGTACCACCCGAATTGCACATTTGTGCCACTCAATCCGTACTATGCATCACACTAAATACGGCGCACCTGATAACGGAAGTGCATTCCGTCGGACATTATTTCTTCAACGGTTTAACGCTTTATATTGTTAAAGTGAATTATAATGACTCATTCGGGTTATGTCAAGAATATGTTTTCTTACAGGCTCCATCCTGCACTTGCTCTCTGGAGCATGCTCATACGACGGAAGATACCGTCAGGCTTTTCAAATAGTTCCTTAGGACTTCCTTCCTCTGCGACCTTTCCGTCTTCCAAAACAACGATCTTATCCGCAGCCTCAACTGTACGCATTCGGTGAGCAATTACTAATACAGTCTTACCTGCCAAAAGTCTTGATAGTGCTCCCTGTACCTTTGTTTCATTTTCCACATCAAGTGATGCTGTTGCTTCATCAAGAAGCACTATCGGAGCATTTTTCAAAAGAGCACGGGCAATGGAAATACGCTGGCGTTCTCCTCCCGAAAGCTTTGCACCATTTTCACCTATCTCCGTATCATAACCATTTGGAAGTTTCCGGACAAATTCATCGCAGTTTGCTGCCTTTGCCGCTGCCATAACTTCTTCATCCGTTGCATCACGTCTGCCAAGTCTGATATTCTCCATTACCGTATCATCAAAAAGCACGACATTCTGGAACACCATGGAGTAATCTCGTAAAAGCACTTCCGGATCTACCGTATTTATATCAACTCCGCCGACCTTTATCGCCCCCTCAGATACGTCCCATAGTCTTGCAGCGAGTCTCGAACAGGTACTCTTTCCAGATCCGGACGGTCCTACAAGAGCTGTTACCTCACCTTCTTTCGCGGTGAAATTAACCCCACTAAGAACCTCATCTCCATCGTAAGCAAAGCCTACATTTTCAAACTCTATATCATGACCGTTCATAGATACGTTTTCTGAGCCTTCTGCTGTCTTTGCATCATATATTTCCATCAGACGATTTGCAGAAACCTGTGACATAAACATCTCTGCTATCAGTGCAAGTGCCTGATCAAAAGGCGAATAAATCCTTGTTATCGCAAGCAGAAAAACAAAAAGTCTCATAAAGTCTATCTGCCCCGAAGCAATAAGTTTCGTACCCACGAGGATCGTTGTAGCCACACCGAGTCTCATTATCACACCTGCAGCATTAACGAAAATTCCTGTTGAAACTTCTCCCGAAATAGTGATCTTTTCATGGAGGTCAATTTTTTCATTTAGATCATCAAGAAATTTCTTCTCCTGATTAATAGCACGTATTTCCCTGATATTATCAATAGTTTCCTGAATTCCATCTGAAACGCATATAGCAGCTTCCTTAGTTTTTTCAGATTTTCTCTTAGAAAACCCACGGCTTCCGAAAAGGAGCAAAAAAGCCACCGGAACTCCCCAGAGACTCGCGATCGCAAGACGCCAGTCCATGACAAAAACTGCGACAGCTACTATTGCTGTAGAAATATATGAACCGTACAGATAACTTATACAATGAGACCATACATGCTCAAGCCTGTTTACGTCTCCCATGATAGTTTCGGTAAGATCCGCCAGATCACGCTTTCCGAAGTAACCAAGCGGAAGTTTTCTAAGCCTCTCTGCAAGACTCAGACGTGTATCCCTGACTTCTCCGTACACAAGACCGTAAGTTGCCTTGTACTGTTTGAAATGCGTAAAAAATGAAAGTATAAGAAATACAAGTACACCCGCTCCAAAAAGCATTCCCGACGGCAGGACTGTTCCACCTGATAAAACGCTGACATAATCAGTCATCATTCCGTATAGTATGCCTATCGAAGCCATTGAGATAAGATTGACTATAACCGTCCAGATCATTCCCTGCGTAAGATTTTTTGCCCCCTGATCTGTTACAGCATATTTTCTTCTAAACTCTTTTCCAAACATTTATCCTCACCTCCTTATGCAATTCGCCATTCAGCAGCTTTATTATATTCACCCCACATGTGTGCATACATTCCGTTATTATTCAAAAGTTCTGTATGATTACCTTCCTCAACTATCCGTCCTTCATCGAGAACGATGATCTTATCGGAATTCACAACAGTAGACAATCTGTGAGCAATCATTATGACCGTATGTCCCTTTGTCAGAGCTGCAAATGCTTTCTGTATCAGTGCTTCATTCTCCGGATCTGCAAATGCAGTTGCTTCATCAAGTACAACAATAGGTGCATTTTTTAGTATCGCCCTGGCAAGAGCCACTCTCTGCTGCTCTCCTCCGGAGAGGTATGTGCCCTTTGTACCAATTACTGTGTCAACACCCTGCGGAAGCTTTTTAATGATATCATCACACTGTGCCGCAGAAAGAGCCTTCAGCACTTCTTCCCTTGACGCTCCGGGTTTTGCTGCACGCACATTTTCCAAAATAGATGTCTTAAATAAATGATTGTCCTGAAATACAAACGAGATTTGATCCATAAGTTCATGAGGATCTGTTTCTCTGACATCAACACCGCCTACTTTTACAGCTCCTGATGTAACATCCCAAAATCTCGGTATCAGACTCGCCGCTGTTGTCTTTCCTCCGCCTGAAGGGCCTACCAAGGCTACAGTCTCACCGGGCTCTATCCTAAATGAAATATCATTTATCGCAGGAATATCTGCCCCCTCATATGTAAAACTCACGTTTTCAAATTCTATGCTGTTATCTGCCGTTTTTTTAGGATTCTCAACAACTTCCAGTACAGGAGCGTCCATTACTTGAGAAAAGCGTGTAACTGCATTATTTGCCATCATAAATCCATTTGTAGCAAACATGATGCGAGCCAATGCAGTCGATATGATAGCTGAAAAAACCGCATAAAATGCAAAATTTGTGACAAATTCTGTAAAAGAACCGTTTCTTAACGCATCAGGTGCGAGCAGAAGCGATACAGGTACAAGAAAAATAAACGCTCCTCCCGTAAACGTCAGATTCACCGACTGAGGAATACTGCAGGAATCAACTGCATACTTTTCTGCCTTGCTGCTATATTTTTCAATAGCCTGTTTAAATGCTCTAAAAGAGTATACTGTCTGCTGAAACACCTTTACGACCGGTATGCCTCTGACATATTCTGTTCCTGCTTTACTCATCGTATCCTGAGCTTCCTGATACTCTTTCATGAGCTCCGCACTTTTCCCGCCCATCATTGTGAACATGGCAAATATAGAGATAACCACAGACACCAGACATGCCGAACCCATACGCCAGTCAAATACAAACATAAGGATTATCATGCCAATGAACATAACAATACTTCCCACAATATCTGCCAGATTATGCGCCAAAAGCGTCTCCGTATCAGCTGCCGCGCCGTCAAGACGGTTTCTTAATAATCCCGAAGCGTTTGAGTCAAAGAAACCTAGCGGAGCCTTCATCAGATGTGCCATTCCCTGTTTCCTGATATTTGACGCCGTCCTGAATGCTGCCAGATGCGTGCACATCAGCGCAGCAAAATATACCACGATGCCTGCAACAGAAAAGAAAAATGCCATCCATCCGTACCTGCTTACTTCACCTGCCGCCGTCCAATCCGGAGCAACAGCAATGAGATCACGCGCAACTAACCATATGCAGATATACGGTGCCATTCCGAGAAGCATTGATATCGCAGATAGTCCTAAGCCAATAAATGTCAATATTTTGTACTTTCCGGCATATCCTAAAAGAATTGATATGTCACCTTGCTTTTTTTCTTTCACTTCAAAACCTCCTTCGGTTGTTATTAGTCTCAGCTAACACGATCATAAAAACAATGCTTCTAAGTTACAAGTTCATAGAAAAACAAAAAGTCCGTGACAGCAGTATTTATGCCTGTTGTCCCGGACTTTGATAATTTTATTCACTTTCTTGCACACATGGTACAAAAATCCACTTAACATATAGCCTATTTGGCTATATAATTATTTTTAGTAACCAATTTGGCTACAAACGAGGTGGCTTATGAAGAATTATCTTATCAGAGAACTACGCGATATGAGTGGTCTAACACAGAAAGCTTTTGCCGAACATTTTGATATACCGCTCAGTACATTGCAAAAATGGGAGCACGGAACTTCCTCTCCTCCACGTTATGTTATAAACATGATTGCCAATTCTCTCCCCGGTACAGATGAACAAAATAAAAAATACATC